>CAIWIS010000284.1 GCA_903912795.1 uncultured Bacteroidales bacterium | reverse complement strand
TGTTGGTATCAACAGTAAGTTGATCCTTGAATTTTGCACGTCCGGGCGAATTCGCAGCCCCATGGCCAGGTTTCACACTGTATGTGCCACCGTTTGTCCAATTAAAATCGTCAAGTTGGTACAAACCATCATATTCAAGTCCATATATCATCCCCACTGGCTGCCCTACCTTGGTTATATATTGATATTCTGTTTGACAGTAACCTGAATTCCACTGCGGATCGATAATTATCTCACTCTGACCACTATTCAGTTTAATGGTTTTATTTCGGTTAAATGAAATATTAAAATTAGAAGTCCACGTGAATTTTTTAGATTTAAAATTTAAGGTGTTGATTTCAATTTCCAATCCTTCATTTTGTACCTCACCAACATTTTGCTGAGTGGTTAAAAAACCCGTACTTGGCGACATCTGGGCATCTAATAATAAATCCTTTGTCCTCTTTAGATAGTAATCAACTGTAGCACTGATACGATTTTTAAAAAATCCAAAGTCAACACCTGCATTGTATTGTGATGTTACTTCCCATCTTAAATCGGGCATTGCCATATTGCTTTGATAAGCACCAGGCGAATAAACCTCACCAACACCCAAAACATAGCCGCTACTACTTCTAACCGATATTAAATTGTATGCTTCGAAATCGCCAATCCTGTTATTTCCGGTTACTCCATAACCAAGACGCAATTTCAAATTCGATATTTCGTCAATATTTTTAATGAAAGGCTCTTCTGAAACTCGCCATGCTGTAGAAAATGAAGGAAAATAACCCCACCGATTTTGCTTTTGAAATTTTGTTGAACCATCAGCTCTTAAATTCATAGTGGCTAAATAACGATCGCCATAATTGTAATTAATTCGACCAAAATAGGATAATAATGAATTAGCTGATTTGCCCGTAGTAGCTATAGTTGAGCCTGTAGCAAGTCCCAGATTATCCATCCCAAAGGCATCAGTTGGCAAATTTGTATTTTTCAACGCAGAAGACTCATTTACTCTATTCTGCCACTCTGTACCAGCAAGTGCTTCGTAACGACTTTTTCCTACTTTTTCATTGTATCTCAATGTATTTGACATCGTTAGAATTTGAGTTTTTGTATTTGACAATCGACCTGAAATATGGTCGCTTGACATGGTACCTTGCTGAGTATCAGCACCATAAAATACACTTGCTTCCTGCAACGTTCGGGTATAATTCCCTGCTGAATTGAATGTGAATTTTTTTAAGAATTTGTATTGCAACTGCATGTTTCCAGACATATCGTCACTTTTGCGGTTACTCTGAGAATTCGTAAGCGTCGAAACAGGATTGTATGAATAGGTATTTACGAGTAGGCTTGTAACGTCCTCTTCGTCAGAGTCATCAACCAAGTTAGATATACTAGTAATTGGAACGACTGGTCGGAATCGCACAGCATCACGTATTATACTATTATACGCATCTCCACTAACCTGCAAACCGCCTCGAAGTGAATAATTATAGGTGATTTGAGAATTCAAGGTCAATGCATCCGAAATTATATTGGTGAATTTCAGTCTGTTATTTAATTTTTTGAACGAGGTATTTATCAATGTTCCTGGTTGATTTACGTAACTCCCGCTATAATAAACCGAATTTTTCTTAGTACCACCACTAATTGCAAAATTATAATCCTGAACAATTGCCGTTTGAAATATTTCATCCTGCCAGCTCGTACCTTTCACATTGCGATATAATTCTGGATCAACCCAACTCCTATTAAATTGACTTGTACTTGTACCTGGTACATAATTATCATTTGCTAAAGCTCCTATTTGCAACATTTTAACATACTCGTAAGGGCTCAACACTTGCATACGATTAGGAATGTATTGAAAAGCAGTTC
>CAIWIS010000283.1 GCA_903912795.1 uncultured Bacteroidales bacterium | reverse complement strand
ACATCGGGTGTTAATGTATTGGTCGATTTTATCTTTTCAAGTTCCATCTTTATTACATCTTCGGGCTTACGACTCAATACGGTACGTTCGTACAACATCGAATCTATTTTGCTATCAAGCGTACGGGTATCCCAATGTTCAATACGTGCCATTTCGATATAAAAAGACCGTTTCAGCGTATCGTCAATACTCATCAGGGTGCGAAGGTGTGTCCATGTCAATTGTGTACGCACTGCGTACACAATTTCATCGGATGTAAAAGTGTACGCAGCGCGTACACAATGTTGTAGTTTATAGAACCCCCAACCTTTACCAAATTTCTGAATTAAAACCTCCGACAAATTACGAAGTATTTGTTTGCCATATTCTGCACGCTGATTGAAAAGCACATCTTCTTTTATACGCTTACCAATATTCCAGTGAAGCATACAAATTTCAGCATTAATGGTTGTTGCCAATCGTTGTTGACTACCCTCAATTATTTTACATACATCTTCATTTAATTGAGTTTGATGTGCGATACTTAGTTTTGGTTCTTTCATGCGTTCATTTATTCTAATTTCAGTTGCCTTTCATTATCTGCATTTCCTTCTTTTCTTCACTATAAACTTCTTCCTGTTGTCTGTCGACTGCCGTCTGTTGTCTTTCTATAAACTATCGACTATAAACTCCTTCCCGTCTTTATTCTTTGCTCTCCCGCTTGGGCGGGATCTTCGTTGCACTTCGATTTGCTCTTTTGTCTATCTTGCAGTTCCCCTATCAATAAGCAATAACGCCAGCTTATTCCAATCATCAATAACTGGTATAAGTGCATCAATGGCTTGAAGCTCTGCCCCTTCAAGTCCCTCTCCCTTTGGAAGGGAACCAGCGGTCAGAGACCTTTGGGAGCTAATTAGGGAGAGGTTTGGTGCTGAAGCGAGTATTAGTTGGAGTTCGGGGTGCATACGTTTAAATTTTTACTTTCCAATAACCACCTTTAGCGGGTCCAATGCGTTGGAGAAGTCCTTTTTTCTTTAATTTATTTGTATTGTTTATTATTGCTCTACGAGAAATTCCAATACTTTCCGACAATTCTTCTACTGTAATAGTTGGTTTACCTGATATAAATTCAAGTATTTTTTTTATGTTTTCAGTGAAGTTTTCAGTGAAGTTTTTTATTACATTTTCTGGTTCAGATGATTTTGTATTTACTTTTTGATTCGTATATGATAATGTTGCCAGAAAACCATTAGGAACTTCTTCACAAACAAAATCCATAGTGGGGTAATTGTCTATTTCATTTCGTATCCTTCTGAATCCGCTACCATATTTTTCAATATCTCCGGTTAAATAAAAAACTTCGGCAAAAAGCTTGTTCCGGGCATAGGCCTGATAGGTATTGGTTTTTAGACTTTCGATTGTTAAATTGCCAAATAAATTGCCCGGATTGAAAAACGAAATGCTTGTATCGAACATCCTTATTTGTACATCAATAGGGCTTAAATAATCGCGATGAATAAGGCAGTTAAGAATTAATTCGCGAATTGCTGGTAGAGGATATTCTAATATCTCGGTGCGTTGTGTTGTAACACCGGTAATCTCAAAAGCAACTTTCATTTGCGATAAAAGGTATTTCTGAATGTCGTCAACTGCATCGAAAAGCGATAGCCGTAGCATTTTATCATCGATAATCATCGAAGGTGTTTTAAACCGACCTAAATGTACATTGTAAATACTATCGTTTTTCGAAAAAAGTAGTACTGCAGCATTGGTTACCGTTGATTTATTGATTAAACGTAATTTTTCGAGACATTCATAAGCTGTACCTTCGAGTCTGAAACGACCAACAGCATTCACTTTGGCTATAAACTTTTCAATTTTATGTATGTATAAATCCTGAATTGCGAAACCATGTGCAGGATAAGAATCCCATGATAATTGAAGCGATGACAGACTTAAATGAGCTTTTCCTTCTGCCCTGTGGCTAAATCGCTTTTGCAATCAAAAACTTGCGTATTCAGATGCTTAGATTTACAAAACAATAATTATCTTTGTAGCGTTATTTATAAAACCAAAAGAAAGGATTAATATTATGCCAATAGCAGGAATTAAATATGAAAAAAATGTACGTGGTGTAGCTACACATGTACGTATTGATTTGAAACGTTACGGCAATAACGAAATACTTGAAGATTTTCTGGATGGTATGGAAGCCGAAAGTTTACGTGGAGGCGAAACGATTACATTAGATGAATTGATACAAAAGCAGAATAAAAAAAGGCACATCAAATAATGTATCAGGTCAAAGTAACTAAAACAGCCGAAAAGCAATTAGATAAGATACCTAACAATTATTATCTTCTAATCACTGCTAAATTAAAAAAGTTGGAATTTGACCCACGACCATCGGGTTGTAAAAAGCTTGTTGGATATGATGATATTTACCGTATACGTGTTGGAAATTACCGTATTATATATACTATTAATGATAATGTCCTAATAGTCGAAATAATCAAAGTTGGTACACGTCAATCAATTTATGATTAATATTGCTTAATAAAGTATAGCAATGTTTTGGTAAAACTATGTGCCTTACGTGCCTGCCTGCGGTAGGCAGGCCTGCCTCTACCTGCGGTAGATAAATGCGGTAGGCAGGGTTAATTATTGGTTACATTAGCTTACGCTGACCGTTGGTTCTTTGCAAGCAAAGCAGCATAGCCGAGCAAACCACTTACCATTAATTGTTATATTTTCAAATTTCTCCTGTATTCATTCTTACTTTATAACCTTATAATCCGTCAGTGGACGGACAGGCATTTACAAACTTTTTAACCCGCTTACCATTTACCATTTACCACTAACCAAGTTTACTTAAAATATCTCCCGCACTCATTTCCATTTTCGAAAATGCAAACCACTTTTTACCTAAATCCTTCAACGATGCCCCAAAATGAAAAACATCCTTTTTGTCAATCAAAATAAAACGATCGTGCGACTTCGAAAATAACTTTAATTCAATAGGTGGATATTGAGCATTATGTTTTTTAATATCAATGTTTAATTGAGTTGAAATTTGCTGGGTATAAATCGTTGCTTTTACAGTTGCGTTTCTTTTACTTAGTAGCGTTAATACACTATCATCAATATAATTATCAATTACAATAATTTCGTTTTTAGCTGTTTTTATCAGATCGGACACAAACTGCCAGGCATCATAAACTTGCCCTTCGTAAAAAATACCTTCGTGCGGCGGTAAGCCTGTTTTAATAATTAAATCGAATTTCTGTTCGTGTTCAAGTAGTGTTTTATCATGTTGATATAACTTTTTTTCAATATGCTCAAATTGTTGGCGAATAGCATATCCTTTGAGTAAGTAGTTTTTTAGAATACTATTAGCCCAAATACGGAATTGAGTGCCTCTCTGCGATTTAATACGGTAACCGACCGATATGATTACATCAAGACTGTAATATTTTTCAGGTTTATCCGAAAAAGCAATGTGCAAAAAATGCACATTGCTT
>CAIWIS010000282.1 GCA_903912795.1 uncultured Bacteroidales bacterium | reverse complement strand
CCAATTTTTCCGAGTTGTACTTGCTTATCAGTAGCATCAACAGTAAAATTTCTTTTAGCAATATTTTTTCCAACGCTCGAAATTAGCAAAACATATTTTCCAGGAGTTTTTAATTCTCCCACAAAATTACCATCTATATCGCTGGCAAACCTACTAATTACTTGTTGTGGGTTTTTTTCAAATACAATGGAGCAAGTAGCATAGGGCATTGTTTCAGAAGTAATTGAATCAATGGCTTGACCCTTAATTGTAAATTTAGTATTTACACTTTGAGCATGTAATACAAAAGGCAAAATAAAACTGAAAACTAATATTATTTTTCTCATTATTTGTTGTGTTTTAAATTAAACATAATTATAGGGCACAAAAATAAATGAAATATTTGTAATAACGCGCATTTTTCGATAATTATTTATTATTTATCGATAAATAATTTGAAATTCCAAATGCTATTGCGCTTTCGAACTTAGTTCAAAACTGAGCTGGCTTCATTTTTAGTTATCTTTCAAACTACTCAACGCTTTTTGTTGTGTATTTGTAAATATGGTTTCGAAAAAGATGCACTAATTCAAATCAATTTTAACGCCTCTTTTACCGTCATTTTTGCGGAGATATTTCTGGATTTTGCCAGTTGATTACAAACAGTGATAATGCCATTTTCAAGCGTATCATGCCCGTTAAAAATTTCGGCACTCATACAATCAACCGTGCAAGCAAGGATTCCGGCATCACTCAGTGAGTCGAGACTTTTTATGCCTGCATTGTTTTTGCCAATACCTGCATCATTAAAAAATACCGCTTTCAACTGATGCTTCTGTGCATAATGCCCTGCGCTCAAACCGCCATGCGAACCACAAACAACAATATCGCCAGCATTATGCTCGTTTAAGAAAGTTATGCTATCAGTTACGGTGATGCTTACGCCATCAATTTGAGTTTGAATTTGTTTTTTTAGGTCAAGTTGGCTGTTGTTTTCTTGCCTTTCGTCAGTAAATAATTCAGCATTCTTGCTTTTTGGAGTAGATGCAGCAAGGTCGGTGATATTGTTTATTTTCGAAACTGCATTTTTTACCGTATCACCAACTTGAATTCCGAGTTCTGCTGCCAGTGCATTGGTATGACTAATGATTCCGCTTTCCCAAGTATCGCTGGCAACACCAATTTCGGCACTGTAATGATCAACAGCACAAGCCAAAATATTCGCAGCCTCGTAATGTGTTAGACCACTTATACCTGCTTGATTTTTACCTATACCAGCATTGTTGAGAAAAACAGCTCGTACACCACCATTTTTTAGCTTTCGGGCAAAAGTCCCATTGTCACCACAATGCGATGCGCACACGAGTATAGGGCTTGTATTGCTCGGTTGCAAATCACCTAAACTATCCAGCAGTATGACATTTTCAGGTAAAATCATGTGGTTATCTTATGTGAATTGCCGCCCCATTTATGGGGTGGATAATATAGAATTTGAAATCAGGCTTTAGCCAAATGTTTATATGTATTTGGCTAAAGCCCGTTCAATTTACAAACCATATCCGGCAGCGTTCGACTGAGCTCACGCCGAAGTCTAAAGCAGCCGGCTAATCATTGCTGGTATTACTTTAATCCTGCACGGGCAATGGATATTCCTTTTTCGTATGCCTTAATATTTCCTTCAATAAATTTTGCGGGAACACTTTCGCGTACTATCTCAATCATCTCCTCGTGCGGATAGCCTCTAAATTCGGCATAGATGGCAAGCATAACGATATTCATCATTTTGCTAATATCAAAATCTTCGCTTTTATTTTCTTCGGGATCAATAATAAAAGTTTTATTTCCGGATTTCTTAATAAGCTCTGTTTTCGATTCAGGCATGTCTTTTTCCAAACGGGTATTCACGCTGGAAGTGCTTAATTCAAAGGTGCTTGAGAAAATAATGCCATCGTCTTTCATGCAATGCAAATACCGAAGTGTTTCGGTTTGTTCGAACGACAGCAGGTAATCCACATCACCTGCTTTGATAAATGGCGATAAAACCGGCTTGTTTGAATAGCGGAAATGACT
>CAIWIS010000281.1 GCA_903912795.1 uncultured Bacteroidales bacterium | reverse complement strand
TTTTCGGCATATTATTCATATAACTGGTGTGATTTTTATAGTTATTTTATTGCAAATTTATAATAATTTTTTAATAAATCAACATCAACCCTCAAAATATATATTCCGGCAACCCTCAATTCAGTTTCGAAACGATTTGTTTCATTAGCTTTTGTTAATAGAAGTTGCTTTCCGGTGGCATCGTATATCCGAATAACAGCATTTGTTGATAAATTACTGATTATAACTTTCGAACCAACAACCGATACTATGGGCTTTCTATCTGCGGAATGTTCTTCTGTTGCAGTTGATATTCGCTGTGGAATAATACTGAAACGACTATTGTTTGTTCCCGCATCGGCATTGAAATTGTAAGATTCGGTCAACAAGTCGGTAGTTACACCTGTTTTATTATCTAACAGTAAAAGTTTTGACAATCCTGCCACATTTACATTGCTTGCACTAATTGTGCTTGCACCTCCTGTTTTTGAGAAATAACCTACCGGCAAATTTGACGCGCTACTTATCGGCAAGGCATTATATGCATATTTTATGTCGTTCAGCACGGAATAAATTTGTGGCTTGGCAATAGTTGTGGTTACCCATTTTTCCAAATCATGTCCTATTTCGTACTCGCTACTCAGTTCGTTATCAAATACCAAGGTGCTAAAATCAACTCCCGAAGCGTTTGAAATATTTAATTGAACTGATTCTTTCAAATCTTGATGTACAATGCTGCGTACTGCCTGACGGCCCGAAAGCGAAAACGATATTGGAGCAGTATTACCTACCTGTACAAAGAAAGCTTCAAATGGATTTAGATTATCAACTAAACTATTAGCGCGACCTACATAAGAATTTCCATTCCAAGTTGTGATGTAATTAATGCCAACTTGAGAACCCGAGAATTTGCTTAAATAGGGTTGCCCAATTAGGTTCCAGCCTTTGTGGTTGTTACCTAAACTGCCATCGTAAAATATTGCTGGCACTGTAGCATCGGTTTCGCATTCGGCTATGGTTTTATCCAGTACAAACGAAAGCGTTTTGTTTCCAATGCCCGTTTTCAATCCGAAGGCATAACCTTTTTTGGCTTCGAGCGTGCCGGTTGTTACGCGACTCCAGTTGACATCCAAGCCATTTGTTGCCCTCTTTGCACCATCGTAAGTTAGGATATAAAAATCAGTATCCAATATACCACCTCCTATCATAACAATATCTGCCACATTTACATCGCAAGGGAACGAAAGGAAATACCATTTGGAATCGAGCATGGTTTTTTGGAAGGTAACTGTGCCATTTACAGTCATACAAGTGCTCAGTTTTGCACTAAACGAATTGCTATCGTCGGCTTTAAGCACTACATCGCCAACCGTTACCGAATTCGATAAATTTAATTTTGCTCCCGGATTTAATGTAATCTGATTTGCTGAAGTGACGCTATTAATTGTTAATGTGCTGTTATTATCTAGGGTCAGATTATTATCGGCTGTAATGCTATAATCTGCACAGGTTTTTGTACCAGTCACAGTCATATCAATCGGTTCAATAAAATCGAGCGATATGTTTGTTACATTGCCATTTGTTACAACCGAACTTCCATCGGTAAAAGCATCGGGTGCAAACATAATCTTTACATTACTTATATCATTGGCATTGATATGTGCCGTAGCTTTACCGGTTAACGTAACCGTTAATGACAAACTATTAGTACGTGTAATTTTAGCAGTAAGTCCGGCGGGTAGATTTCGAACAACAGCTTTACCTGTTTCTACAAAGTCCTCATTATCTGCACCACTAAATGTTGCTCCATCAAAATTATTGTGTGTAATGCTTATGGACTCTTTTATTGAACCATCATTACATGACGCTTCCTTTATGCTATTTTTATCGAAAGAAATCGTTGATTTTGGTGTAATTATTGGTATTAATTCTGAGCCATCTTCCCAGCCAGTAAGTGGAGGACAACCACCATCACAAGAGTA
>CAIWIS010000280.1 GCA_903912795.1 uncultured Bacteroidales bacterium | reverse complement strand
TGCATTTTTATTTTTCTTAAATGGTAAATGAGTTTTACCACGCATTTTCTTTAATATACGCAATTATTTCATCAACCTGCGCATACGCAACGGCTGTATAGGTATCAGCAGCACCGTAATAAATGGCTAAGCGACCAGTTGCGCCATCGGCAACAACACCTGTTGGGAAAACCACATTGCCCACGTAACCGGCTGTTTCGTAAATTTTTTCGGGGCTCAACAATGGAAACTTACAACGATAAAGCACCTTTGATGGTTCGTTAATATCCAATAAGGCTGCACCCATGCTGTACACAAAACTGTCGCAGGTATCGGTTACACCATGATATAGCAACAGCCAACCTTCAGTGGTTTCAATTGGGATAGGTCCCGGGCCAATTTTGGTGCGTTCCCATTTCAGTGGACCGGCTGTAAATACCATGCGGTGTTTTCCCCAGTAGGTTAAATCAGGACTTTCGCTGTAAAATATATCGCCATAATTTACCGCCATTGCTTTACCCATTGGGCGACTAAGCATGGCAAATTTTCCATCGATTTTTTTAGGGAATAAAACTCCATTGCGATTAAAAGGTAAAAACGCATTCTCTATCTGGTTGAAAGTTTTAAAATCGGTAGTCCAAGCCTGACCGATAGTAGCTCCGTAGTACGAGTTACACCAGGTAATGTAATACTTATCCTCAATTTTACACACGCGTGGGTCGTAAGCAATGCTTATTTTTCCCAAAGCAGGTTCGTTGCAAATAAAATTAATTGGCTCTTCATCTATGGTCCAGTCAATTCCGTTTGGACTTGTACCCACATGTAAATTTGGATCCATCGACAGGGAATCGACCCTAAAAACACCAATAAATCCATCGCCCCAAGGCATTACGCAGCTATTAAACACACTGCGTGCTTTTGGCATAGGGTGCAAATCGATAATTGGGTTTGTACTGTGTCGCCAAACTACTTCGTGACAATTGGCTGGTTTTGGTTCCCAAGGCATATTGGGAACTGCATCGGCCCGCAATGCTGTTTTACAAAAGGCTATATTTTCATTATTCATAATTGGAATTTTTTAATAGTTTTGAAACCGAATCTTAAACCCAACCACGGGTATTTCTTTCAGGAAGGAAGAAGGCATTTTTAGTGCTAGACCGTTGTCACCTTGTTCCCATTTAACGTTCTTGGTGTCGCCCAACATTGAAATTTCTTTAATTTTTTTGCATTTATTCGAGGCCAAAGATTTGATCAACACCATCTTTTCATGCCAACTACACACAAAAACGTACAAATCATCGCCCTTCGTGGTGAATCGTACTAGTGGAATGATCGCTTTTGAAGTAGCATCATTTACAGCATCTTTCATCGTATTTGGAGTAATCTCTTGTACCTCTTTTTTAATGGATGAAGTATCTGCTAAAAGTTCACAGTCAGTAATCCAAGAGCCAGTCCCATAAATACCTTCCGCATTTCGTTTCATCCATTTACCGATGAGCGATAATCGTTCTTTTGCTTGATTCGTGATTTCACCCTCACCGGTAGGGCCGACATTTAGCAAAAGGTTACCTCCTTTACTGGAAATTTCTAATAATAATCGAATCAATAATTCTGGCGTTTTGTAGGCAGAATCCAGTGTATTATACCCCCAATTTCTACTCATGGTTACACAAGCTTCCCATGGTTCCAGTTTTATTTTTTTTACGATCTCCTGCTCAGTTACCTGATAATCACCCATACCAGGACCATTAAAAATTCGGCTGTTAATAATGCATTTTGGGTTAGCAGCGAGAATTATATCTCGCAATTCTTGACTTTCCGCTTTGCTTATTCGCTCAGGCGTGTCAAACCAAATAATATCGATTGGCCCGTATTGCGAAACAAGTTCCTTAATTTGAGGCTTTAATTTCCGTTCAAAATAGGCATTAAAAACTTTGGTGTTTTCATCGGGAAAATCCCAACTGTTATTTTTATACCCTGCTGAACTTGGAACATCCGGACTTTCCCAATCTCTGCCTAAGGAATAATAGAAACCAAATTTCAGTTCCTGTTTCCGGCATGCTTCCACCAATTCTTTCATAGGATCTCTGCCAAAAGGGCTGCGTTTTACGATGTTGTAATCATTCACTTTAGAGTCGTACATGGCAAAACCATCGTGATGTTTGGAAGTGATTACAAGGTACTTCATACCAGCGTTCTTGGCCAATGAGACCCATTCGTCAGCATTAAATTTTACAGGATTAAAGTCATCGGCAATGCGAGCGTAAACGTTCAAAGGAATACGTTCATACCACATAAAATGCTCCCCACCTTTGGTCACTTTTCCGTTCCAATATCCAGCAGTTTTAGAATACAAGCCCCAATGGATAAACAATCCAAATCGACTCTCAGACCACCATTGCATTTTATGGTTTTCTGCAAGGGTTTGAGATGGCGCTTGAACGGATTTTAACAACATGGCCAATGTTATAAAAAGAAACAAAGTCGTAATTTTTGAAGTTCTAGTTTTCATTGATGAGGTAATAATTATTGATTTAATGCGTACTGTTTTCGTTTTTCATCATCATAAATCTATTTTAAAACTTGTTTTTCTTTTGTTCTATTTACTAATCTTTGATTGAACTTCAACAAATTCTCGCCTAAAACAGAATACTCAAGTTTCTGAACAGGAATATTTCTATCCATTGCAAGTGATGCAGCTATAGCAGCCGATTGCCCCAAAACCATAAAAACTGGTTCCATGCGAATAGAGCCAAAAGCTATATGCGTAGAGCTTAAACATACCGGAACTAATAGATTCTCACATTCATTTTGTTTTGGTATAATAGCGCGATAACTGATTGAATAAGGAGCTTTTACATGAGCCTGCACATTTCCTTCGTTTCTGACATATCCTTGTTTGCTTACATAACGTTGCACGTGGTGCGAATCCATTGAATAAGCTGCCAATCCTACAGCATCTTTCGAGATTTCGATGCCCTCACAATTACGTTGTGTAATTACATAGTCGCTAATCATTCTTCGACCTTCTCTTATATACAACTGCTGCTGCCATCCATTTCCGGCATTAAACTCATCTTTACAGGTTCCCCAAAGCGAAATTTCATTTCTTATTTTTTCAGGAATACGAGGATGATAAGCTAATGTCCACATTAATCCTTTCTGAAAATTACGGTGTTTTTCGGCAATTTTCTCACGTTCGTTGTAGCTCGCTTCTATATAATTGTAGTTTTGACCAATAAAATCGATAGAAAATCCTCGATCGTTGTTGGTATCTGTTTTTCGGTTGGGCATGGCTGAATTTGACCATGGAATTCTTTTTTCTCCTGCTTCAAAATTTCGAATAAGCAATTCATAATCTAACTCCTTGTAATCGGTTGGTTTTTCGAAAGCTATCCTGTTCTCGGTACAATTGGTTAAACACATTCTAAAGCAAAATGCCTGAAATTTTTTGTCACCAGAACCATTTTTTTGAGGAAATTTCGGATTTATAAAAGGTAGCAAACCACTCGAAGGTTTCCCTTTTACAATATACGGGTCAACACCCGTTGCAAAATTATGATTTACTGCATTTCTGATTTTTTCATTACAGATAGTTCTGCCAGAATCGGCAGCCTGAACGCCATTTAAAGTTTCGCCATACTGCTTATTTGCTTCTCTTCCAATTGTATAGCTAATGCCTGCGGTAGCCATTAAGTCGCCTTCGTAAGTGGCGTCAATAAACATTTTTCCTTTATATTCGGCACCATTTTCCATTACAATTGAAGTGATTTTAGCTTTCGTTTTTTTTACCCCACTTCTTCTGTTTAGTTGCTGATTATAAACCAAGCTAATATTTTTTTCTTGCCTAAGCATCTCTTGAAGTATTTTAAGTGCAGCCGATGGTTCAAATGTCCACATGGCATCTTCGTTCGTTTCAGTTACTGACTGACCGCCACTACGATACTCATCCATTTTTTGCCATTTCCAATTTTCTGGATTTTGGTAATACTGTTTTACTTGCTGATAAAATTCACGGGCAATCCCACCGACAGCTTGCTTATTTCCAATATCTGTTTGACCTAAGCCACCAGTGGTAAGGCCTCCAATTCTATTGGTTGGTTCTATTAACATTACCGTTTTTCCCATGCGCGAAGCTTGTATTGCCGCACTGACGCCTGCCGAAGTTCCTCCATAAATTACAATATCATACTCGGTAGCATTAAGTGCGCTCGATTGAAGAACGATGTATGCAAAAACAATTGTGAAGTACTGGCTGATTTTAAACCAGCTATTTTTCTCTTTTTCCAAAATTAATTATGTGTTTATAAAATTTTTATATCGCCCACCACATTCCAGCCATCTACTACTAATTGCATTTTTCTGACCATCAATTCTTCGTCTGAAACTTCTATTGTTACTTTTTTTGACTCACCCGGTAAAAGTGAGAAAAAATTATCAGAGTAGAAAGCTGGTTTTATAGTTGCACCTTTTGTGTCCTGAAGTTTAAGTTGGGTGAAAAATGCCAATGTATTGCTCTTATTGGAAACCTTGGCCTCAATAAGAACTGACTTTTTTGTTGTCTTCGATTTAGCTGTAAATTTCAAATTTACATTGGGCAAATTATTAATGTCTTTGAATCCGCCAATAGCTGGACCAGTCATCGTTTTAGATCCTTGATAGATATCCTTTGAGCGCCAGTAAAATGCATCTGCCACAACTTTGCCTGCGGTATTTTTCAATTGCAGTTTAATGAAATGAACCTGTGAGATATTTTCAGGAAATTCAATTTTCAGGGCATCGTTTACAACGCCATCAGCTGGAATATTAACAGCTGAATTTAAGCTTAGAACTTGTTTTGCATTCAAATCATAAACAGTTGCAACTACCGAATAATTACTAAATGGGGTACGAAAATCATTGTAAACAGAAACCGTATTTTTTAAATAATCGAACTGAGGATGCAAAGGAGCATTACCATTTTGCGAATAATAAAGTGCCGCAGTTGGTTCGAGCGACCAATCGTAAAGTCGGCCTCCTGTTTGCCTTACCGGACTATTATGATACCAAAACAGAAAACCCGAACAGAAACGGTCGCCATAATTAAATTTATTGTAATTCCATACTTCCCATATTGAACGATAATTCATAGCTCCTACAAACTGTGCTTTTTTAGCATATTCTTCGATTGATGTCGACTTGCCAAACTTATCAACGGCTTGCCTGTATTTGGTGGTTATATTGTGAAATCCGTTACCATCCAAGTAATTCCAAACACTATCATTTATTGGCCACAAATCTGCAGCGGGCATCATTTCGCGCAAGGACTCGATAGTTGGCAAACAAGGTGTGCCGTACTCCGGATTAAAACCATCAATGCGACTTCCACGTGCCGAAGCTGTATTTTCGAAATATAACATCGGATTTTCATATTTATATGGACTACCATCGTGCACACCGCAACATTCCGATTGCATTTGATAACCTCTTGTACTATCCAATGCATGAAATAATTTTGGCGCACCTTGCATTTCGGTCGATTCGTTGGACGAAACATAATAGGCCGATGAAGCATGATTGCGAATGCGTAATACTGTGTTTGTTACGTTTTTAAAGTACAATGCAGAGTCAGTTGGGAAAGCCGTATCACCCGTGATCCAAAATTCAGTCCATACCAGTAATCCCATTTCGTCGCACAATTGATAAAACAAATCCGATTCGGCAATGCCGCCACCCCAAAGTCTCAAAAGATTTACGCCCGATTGTTGTGTGTATCTTAATTCGGCGGCAGTACGTTTCTCAGAGTTGCGCAACATAGCCTCGGGCACCCAATTGGTGCCACGTATAAAAATAGGATGACCGTTCACAATAAATCGCCTCGACTTATCAGGTGTATTTTGATCCGAGGTAATTTCTCGAACACCAAAACGGGTAGAAATCTCATGGCTTACTGATTTATCCGAATCAATAAACTTTAGTTTAAGCGTATAAAGATGTTGTGCTCCTTTGTTTTTTGGCCACCATAATTTGGGATTTTTAAATTCTAATAGTCGAAATTCTTTCGTATCAAATACAACGCTACGACGTTCATTTGGCGAAAGAGTTACTTTTTTGCTAAACTTCACACCATTTTCAAGAATAAAACCTTCCAAAACACCTACTTGTTTTTCCGAATTTTGGTTTACAACCTCCACCGAAATTGTTTGTTTTGAGGAAGTTGTATCAGGTAGTGCTAATTTGGTTTGAACAAACGGATTTTCCAAATTTACATTTCCGGTGGCAAACAACTCCACATCGCGCCAAATGCCAGTATTTCTATCTCTGATGCCATCAGGAGCAGTAAAATCCCAACCAACACTCATGAGCATCGATACATTTTTGCCAATTTCTCTGTCACCACCATTTTTATTTTCGCCTTTTGCTCCAAATCGTTCTATTTTGGCTTTAGCATTTGACCCCGGCACATCAACTGGTAAAACATCTACAGCAAGTACATTTGCATTTTTAAAGTCTGCAATAGAAGTAATATCAAAACTTTGAGCATTGAACATACCGGCCATACTGCCTAATTTTGTACCATTTAACCAAATCTCACACCGATAGTTTATACCATGAAATTTCAGTTTTACACTTTTTCCGGCAAATCCTTTCGGAATTTTAAACTCCGTACGGAACCAGTAATGATAAAATTCAATACCTGCTTCAGCAATGTCGGGAATGTGTTTATTGGTTTTTTTGTTGTTAACGCCAAAATATGGTTCAGGATAGACATCGTTGTACACTAATGTGTTCAAAACCGTGCCGGGAACGATGGCTGGTAGCCATGATTTGTCATCGTAACCAGACTTGGAAATTTGTTCGCTTTGTTCATTTATTTCTGAAACTTTTTTTATTTTCCAGTTACAGGATCCCTTGAAACCTTTTTCGGAACGCAGGAAAATAGATAATTGAGATGATGGCTTACTTAGATGTAACTTTTCCTGTGCAAGCGCATTAAACGAAAAACAAATAACGACTAAGATTAATACGTTTTTTTTCATTGTTTGAGTAATTATTACCCTCCCTAACCCCCGAAGGGGGAAAAGAGAATAGTTTGTTTTAAATTGTGAATTTTATTTTGTTGTACCTTGAGATATTTTTTTTGTATAAGATTTTTCTATCAGTAGTAACTTTAAGTCCCCCTTTTGGGGAACCAACGGTCATGACCAAAGGGAATAATTAGGGGGCTGTCCCCAAACTCACAATCAACATCAACAGCCCCACAACACTCGCTACTGCCAGGCACGAAACAATCACACCCGTCCAGTCTTCACGGTTCCATTTGCGGAATTCCCAGTTGGAATTTGGGAAAATCTTTAAGTGATTGAAGCGTGTTGGTTCAGCATTGGTCAATGCCATTTCTTTATCATCTTCCAAATTACAACTGCCCACTACTGGCGTTAGCAATTTGCCATAAAACTTATCCAATCGTTCTTTTTCCAATGGTTTTGTAAAATAGGCCACTATCATCAAAATCAGAAAAGGAAAAACAATGCGAAACAAAAAAGTTAGTGTTTCGTTGAGCGAATAGGAGTTTTTTGATAGATCCCATCCCAATTTGTCAAGCGCAATTAATTCAACTTTCAGATAACCTTTACCAACCGCCTTTTCACCTTTATAATCAATGCCTTCGCTCCAAAATATGGATTTCTTGGGCAACAATATTTTTTTCTCAAATTTTTCTCCTGTTTTAAGCATTAACGGGCGTTCGCCTTCAGCTTTACCAATAGTATTTAAGTTATCCCACGAGGTTATTGCTTTATTGCGTTGCTGTACATCCATCTCGCGAGCTGTATAAGTTCTGGTTACAGGTATTGCTTGTGTTGTTTTCAATAAATATTCCGAAGTGCGCATTTCGGGCAACAAAGGCATTCCGAAAGGCAAAACCACTGTGGCAATAAACATGACTACCATCGAAGCCCACGCTCCTGCCCTATTCGACCGCCGCCAAAGCATTCCCAACCAAAATGCTGCTGCCAAAATGCAGTTGAACATCATGGTCATTTTAAAAAGTTCGAATAAACCTTTGGATTGTGTGGCAATATAAGCCGAAACCAACATGTATAAGGCACTGAAAATTCGACCTACCCAAATATAGTGTTTTTCGGAGCAATTAGGGCGAAAAGGACGATACAAATTATTGGTAATCAGTGCAGCAGCAGTAAGCATAAAAGCCGATTTTGCTGCCATAAGTGCAGCAATCAAACAAGCAATCATCAGTCCAACTAAACCCATATTGAGTGGCCCCAATAAATCGCGTGTGGCATGTCCCCAAACATAATCGGGGTCCGAAATTGAACCACCATAAAGCACAACAGTCATTAATGCAACTACTCCCCACATTACGCTTGAATAACGTTTAAGCAACATGCCCGAAACGAATCCATAACGTGCTGTGTAATCGTTTTTGGCAGAACCACAAGCAGTCATCTGATTGGCCTGAACGGCTGTTGTAATAACTATCATAATGGAAAATCCAAGAATCCAATACCACGAAAATTCGATTAAACTCGGTGAACCCCAAATCTCCATAAACGAAGCAGGTAAAACTTTGTGCATGGTTTGAAACGCACCCAGAAAACCTTCGCTTCCAAATTGTAGATTAATTTTTGCCATTGCAAAAGGGATAAGCAATATGGAGAGCAAAATTATAAATACACCTTGCACCAAATCCACCATAAAAGCAGCTGCCAATCCTCCGATGCTGGCATATAAAAGCGTAACTAATGCTACTATCATAATAAGCCAGTTTTCATCTACGTATGAATATTCTTTTTTGGGATTAAGTGCTTGCAATTCAACTAAGCGCGATTTTTGATCGACAGAGAGCAATGCAAAATCAGCAGATTCTAAATTCTCACGTTCAACAGCTTTAAAATATTCTATCTTTTCAGTTTGGTTCAACTCACTAACAGGCTTTGAAGCAATGGCCGATACTGTTTTAGACATAGCCACTAAACCGATGGCAGCAATAAGTACAAAAAATATTGTTTGACACAATGCATAAAAAGCAGCCATGCGTTTTGAATTATAACGCTCTTCTAAAAAATCTCCCAAAGTCAACAAACGCAACCGACGATACCAGATGGAAGTCATCCAAAAAACGGGTAAGTTCAACAAGCCACCAGCCAACATAGCCCAAATGCCCGATGCACCGTTGGAATTGACCATGGTAGTAGTAGTGGTCACATTTTCCACTGAAGTGGCTTGACCAAATGCAGCAAAAGTTTGTATTACTTTTCCAAAGCGTCGTCCAGCCATAAAATAATCTTCGCGATTATTTACCAAGCGTGCAGCACGAATGGCAATTATAACAATTACTATAAAATAGATTACGACGATTGCAATGTCGAGCAGGGATAATCCCCAAAAAGTTGTGTTCATCATTTAAATTCAGCAGTGATTTTTTGTCAACGAAATTGACTAGTTCAGAAATTCGGTTTTAAATCTGAATGCAAAATTAATGTGGTGCTATT
>CAIWIS010000279.1 GCA_903912795.1 uncultured Bacteroidales bacterium | reverse complement strand
TAAAGTGCTTTTAATCTGTGTTTTATAAACAACAATTATTTTGCTTAATTCCTTAAATTTTACAAGTGTAAAGTAAACACTTGTTTTTGAATAATGAAACATCGAATATTATGTTGTGCAACATAAATTTGAAAAAAACTTATTTTATACTTTCTGCATTAATAATGAAAAAAAATCGTTGTATTTTTGTGTCTTCACTAAACCTTTTTAGATTCCGATTGTTATGAAAGGTATAATTTAATTTTAAATTCAAACTCAACAATATTAATAACAAAAAAGCGAAAAATTTATGGCAGATGATCCAGTAATTTGTACCTGCTTAGACATGTGCAAAAGTGAAATTTTAGAAGGAATACGCACTCACAAGTGTAAAACTGTAGAAGAAGTAGGCGATGCTATTGAAGCGGGAGCCGTTTGTGGAAGCTGTGTAGACGATATTCAGGAAATGCTTGACGAAGAAAATGCGTAAGAAAATACGTAGTTTTTTAAAAAAGGGAAACAGTTTATAAATTGTTTCCCTTTTTTTGTGATATAGATTTCTAATAATTCCTGTAAACCCGAATAGCGTTTAAAAATGGTTCACCTGTAACGGGTTGAAAATCAACCGAAATGCCTTGTCCGTTTTGAACCAAAACTGTAAACTTTTTTACAACGGCCGTATTTCCACCAAATTCCGAAGCTATATTGAGGTTTGAGATTACAGGTGTTTTGTTTATGGAAACATTGAAAATACGTTCGTTTATTGTGTTGTCAATTGACTCGTTACCAAGGTTATAAACTAACATTTTAGTGCTTTTTGTCGTTTGCAATTCAGCAAAATACAAACTTACCGTATATTCGCCATTGGGTACATCTAGTTTAAATGAATTTATTCCAACACGTTTGGTTTGAAAAACCGGATCATCGTTTGTTCCCAAAATATCAGAATCTGATGCTGGTTGCTGACCATACTTTGTGCGTTTTACGTAATTTGTTCCTCCCACGTAGCCCCAACTGCCAGCACTGTATTCCTTTTCGGGCAACCAGATTGTCGAATTTTCTTTGTCTTCGAAATAACGTTTTGAACCCAACATAATATTCATTTCGTTGAATGGTATGGTGGTGCTTTTCAGGTCGGAAGCTAACATGAGAAAGTCAACTTTGAGTAAATCGCGAACTTTTTCAGATTGAAATAAACCCACAGCTTCTAATACATTTACTCCGTTTACAAAAGGCACTTCGAACTGTACAATATTGCTGTTTACTTTTTGATTTCCAAGCGATTTTCCGTTTAGGAACAATTCAATATTCTCTGAATTGGTATATACTTTTACTGGTTGTATGCAGGTATTGTTCGAGTCCGCATTTCCACCTCTAATTTTCCAAAGCTGACCACCAATATTTACGGTTGGTTTAACCGCAAACATGGCTTGATAATGTAAGTAAGTGTCCTTTGGTTCGCGCGATAAGGTGGTAATTCCTTTGCTGTTTACATGCGGAACGGCATTTTCGCGTTCTTCGGAATAAAAATCGTTCAGGTTCCATATATTGGCTCCCACCACATATTTTCGAGTCATAATAGCTTTTAAATAATGCTCGTGATACAAATTGGCATATTCCTGCGTATAATCAAACCGCTGTGGCTCAAACGAATGCAAGCGCGGGTCAACATCGGCACCATATTCGGTAATAATAAATGGCCTGCCTTTTAATTTTTCCTGCGCATTGTCCATAAATGTATCAAACCCCTCGAACTTACCACCATACCAACCCTGATAGAGGTTCCATCCCACAATTTTGGGTAGTTGCGTCAATCCAGCTTCGTGGTAATCGTTGAAATTTCCATGCATCGGAATCAATGTATAACGCTGAGGGTCATCAAGTCGAATTTGATTTTCAATTTTTTGTGCCAATGCATTCACTGATTTAAAATACTGTTTATTGCGAATAGAATCGCCTTTAAAAGGCAAACGGAGCAAAACTTCGTTCATATAGGCCCAAATAAGCACCGAAGGCCGGTTATAAT
>CAIWIS010000278.1 GCA_903912795.1 uncultured Bacteroidales bacterium | reverse complement strand
GCACAAAAAATTGCTGAAACATTTGAATTATCAGCTCAATATTTGCCAATGACAGTGCCTGATAATAACTGGGGTCGGCCTTCGAAAATGGCTGCCTTAGCCTACAAAGCAAAGGCCTTGGTTTGGGCTGCAAGTCCGTTTTCGAATCCTACAGACGAAAAAGCATTATGGGAAACCGCCGCTATAGCTGCCGGAAACGCTATTAAAGAAGCTGAAGCTTCAGGTTATTATGCATTAGCACCTTTTGCCGATTTTCATAACTTATTTATCGGTCCGAAAGCAAGTACTTACAAGGAGGTGTTATTTGGTCGCTTAAATGCCAATATAAATGTAACATGGACACCGGTTTGGGTTGGTATTCAGTCCGATATGCTTGGTGGCTCGTGGAATGGAGGTGAATCAGTAACCGAAAATTTGGCGCAATGTTATGGCTGGGCTGATGGTTCGCCCATTGACCCCACCGACCCAAAGTACCTCAGCAATCCATATATTGGTAGAGACCCGCGTTTTTATCAAACTGTAATGTATAATGGGGCTGTAAATAGTATGGTTTCCAACCTGTCGCGTACGGTTCAAATTTGGAACGAATCGTTTGACAACAGCACGGCTAAAGAATTATTGGTATCGGAGCAAAAAGTGGCAAAAAGTGGCTATACTTATACCGGTTATTACAATGCAAAACTTTGCGATGCTGTATTTAATATCTCATCGGGTGCAAAATCGGCATCCATTATGTGGAACATTATTCGCTTGGCCGATTTGTATTTGTATTATGCCGAAGCAGCCAACCGTGCATGGGGGCCAACTGCTTCACCACAAGGAGTTTCAGGATTAAGTATGACAGCAGTACAAGCCGTAAATAAAGTTCGCGAACGTGCCGGAATGCCATTGTTTGATGGCAGTAAAGCGTGGTTAGTACCGGGAAGTACTGACGAATTTGAACAAAAAATTAGGAACGAAATCCGTATCGAAACAGCTTTTGAAGAAAAACGTTATTACGACCTTCGTCGTTGGAAAATTATGCTTAACCCCGAAGTTTTGATTCAAAAAGGAATGTATATCAAAAAAACAGGAGTATCATCATTCCAATATACCGTGGTTACTTGTCCTGAAAACTTGCAACTTAAATGGCAGGAACGTCATTATTTGTTCCCTATAAGCCGTACCAATGTGGAGTTAGGTCCTAATTTCACCCAAAATCCGGGATGGTAAATAAGAATCAAAAATCAAGAATTAAGTCAAAAACTATAAGGATCTATGAGATATACAATTAATAAAATAGTAATAGCATTTGCATTGGTTTACGGATTATTTGCAACCGAAGCCATAGCACAAAGTAAGCCTGATACGACTGTTATATCAAAAGCGCAAAAAATAAATGTGCTTTTCGGAAAACAGGAAATGAATCGCTTTGTCGGCAATTCCAACGCTGTAAATGGGAGTGATTTGACGACCTATCCAGCTATGTCGATATTTGAATCGTTGGCTGGTAAGTTGCCCGGCGTGTTTATACTTCAAAATAATGGCAACCCTGATGAGTCCAATTTCGACACTTATGTTCGTGGAAATCTTGGTGGTTACATAGTATTGGTGGATGGTGTTGAACGCGCGCTTACATCTTACGATGAGGGTCAAATTGCGGAAGTCAGGGTATTAAAAGATCCTGTTTCGAAAGCCATGTACGGCGGACGAACCAGTAGCGGTATTATTATGGTTACTACCAAACGCGGTGCTCAGGGAAAACCAAAATTCAGTACTACAGTTCAACAAGGCGTAAAATTACCTACTGCCTTACCCCACTATATGAATTCGTACGACTATGCCACTAACTACAACAAAGCATTGATGAATGATAATAACGGTGTATTGCCAACCGGAAAAGGGGAATATACACAGGATGTATTGGATGCTTATTTATACAAAACTTCGCCCATACAGTATCCGGATGTGGATTTCTACGGTCAGTTTTTAAATAAGTATATGAATTTTACGAGAGCTGCTGTGGAATATGCAGGTGGAAATGCCAAAACAAATTATTACGTACATGGCAGCTACAAAAGCGAAGGGAATTACGAAGCCTACGGAAATAATAAACGTAATATGCAAACATTTAATTTGCAGGGCAATGTAAATTCGCAATTTTCGGACGATATTAAATTGCAAGCCAATTTGGCTACTATTTTAGGCGAAAAACAATTGCCCGGAAACTTTAGCTTCAGTACACTTTCGTCGCGCTACCCCAATGCCTATCCCATATTTTTAAAAGCAGGTACTGATACTGTGGGAGGTACAACTTCGTGGCTCGACAATCCGTATGCAGCACAAGCTTTAAGTGGCTATCAGCGTGAAACGGCACTGCGGGTGCAATCCGATATCAGTCTGGATATAAATTTGAAAGGCATTCTGAAAGGATTAACCTGGCAGCCTACTTTTTCGTTCGATATTTACCACATGCAAAATTTGAGTAAAATCAACACTTTTGGTGTTTACAAAGCTCAAACCTTCGATTTTGATGGCAATGTAACTGCAATTCAAACCTTGCGTGAAGAAAAGAAAGCTACATCGCAATCGATGGGAGCAAATGATTACACCCAACGCTGGGCTTTTGCCAATACCTTGAACTACGACCGGAAATTTGGTAAACATGCTATTACTGCCGATTTGTTCTATTTTATGTCGGAATTAAATACTGCTAGTAATTTATACGATTACAAACGCCAGAATCTTGGATTAAGGGTAAATTATTCGTATGCTGATAAATACAGTATCGAAGGGGTAGCAAACTACAGTGGTTCACAAATTATGGCTCCCGACAAACGTTTCAAAACTTTTCCGGCAATTGGTGCGGGATGGACAGTTTCGAACGAAAATTTCTTTAAAAATATCAAAGCAATTAATCTCCTGAAAATTAATGCTTCATGGGGTATTATGGGCGATGACAATATTGCTCCAAACCTATGGCGACAAACCTGGTATTACAATAAATTTGCTCCCAATACCTATGTTTTTAATACCGCATCGGCTGGTACAACTACCAATATCGTACGCCCCGGAAGTGACGTGATTGAATGGCCAAAAATGCGTGAAACAGACTTGAGTCTTGAAGCAAAATTATTTAACTCAATAGCTTTAAAAGTGTCGTATTTTGATTATTTGTCGTTCGACCAAATTACAAAACCAAATAACGTTATACCGGCTATTAGTGGTGGCTCGACATTTATTCCCGAAATGAATTACGGAAAAACCGGATTAAAAGGTTTTGAAGCCGAACTTTCATATTCCGGTCAAATTCAGGAATTAAAATACTCAGTTTCGGGAAATATTACCTATGGTAAAACCCGTAAAATTGCATTCGATGAATTGCCTGACCCACGCTACACCACCGTAGGCGATGCTAACGACGATATTCGCGGTTATCATGCTATAGGTTTTTATACGCAGGAAGATATCGATAAGGTGTTGGCCGGAACTATGGCAGTGCCATCGTATATGGACCCTAAAGACTTAAAAGTGGGTAATATAATTTACGATGATCGCAATGGTGATAAAGTATTGAACTCGTACGACCGTATTGTTATAGGCAATGCCATGCCTCGCATGATGTACACAGGAAATCTGAAAATGGAATATAAAGGTATTGAATTATACGCACTTATTTTGGGATATGGTGGCTACAAACCTTATTTGAGCAGCTATTTCCAAAATTATTCAACACGCAAATATTCAACCATCAGCACTATTGGTTTGCCTAATGGTAACGCACACCCAATGCTTACGGCAGGTGCTGGTACAAACGATTTTCAGACAGGTTCGGATTATTGGACTGCCGATGCAGGATTTATGAAACTTCAAAATGTGGCTTTATCTTATTCATTTCCAAAGCAATGGGTAAAAGTATTGAAAATGTCGGAGTTGAAAGTTTCGCTTTACGGAACCGATTTACTGACTTTATCAAAAATAAAATCGCTTGACCCTGAGTCGTTCGATGCCGGAATTAATAATTATCCCTTATTTAGCACCTATGCAGCCGGTTTATCCATTTCATTCTAAAAAATTAAGAATATAAAATTATGAAACTAAATCATTTAAAATACATTTCGATAGTTGCTCTTATTGCAGGATTTTCGGCTTGTTCCGACTTTATGGAGCCAACCAAAGACAATTATGTAGGCGAAAGCGACTTAATGAAATCGAAAGATTATTTTGTGGGTGTATTATATCGTGCCTATCTGGGTATTCCCAACCGAATGAATCTAACATACGAAGCAGCCACCGATAATCTGATTGCCAATAACGAAAACTCAATTACTTCAAAGGCAGCCAAGGGCGGTATTTCGACTCAGGTCAATCCATTGGGCGATACTTGGGCAACAGATTATACATATATCAACTATATTAACTGGTATATCGACCACATGGTGCTCGATTATAGTAAACCCATACCTACACCGGTAAAATTCAACGATGATAAAACGACCAATTTGCGTATGTTTTATTATACATTGGGCGAAGCTTATTTTCTTCGCGCCTGGTATCAGTTTGATTTACTACAGAAATATGGCGGTGTTGGTAACGATGGAAAAGTATATGGGTATATTATTCGTAAAAATTTTTACAACGAAAGTGAGAATCTGAACGTAGCCCGCAATACTTACGAAGATTGTGTAAAACAGATTGTTGCCGACTGCGACAGTGCTTTTGCTCACCTGCCGCTCGACTACTCGAAGGATGGAAGTTCAGGTGGAACTATTGCCGATGGTTTACAGGCCGATGCCGGTCATCCGTCTGGTTTGGCTGCTAAAGCACTGAAAGCTAGAATGCTTTTGTATGCAGCAAGTCCGGCTTATAACCTGACTAATGATGTACAACGTTGGAAAGATGCTGCAAAAGCTGCTCAGGAGGCCATTCAACTAGCGGGAGGAAGTGTTGCGCTGCTATCGTATGCCAATTATTTTAATAAAAACAATTTGAATAATGGCAATTTTACCAATAAAGACATTTTCTTTCGTGGCCCTATCAATTCGGCTGTATCAACACTCGAAAAAGAAAACTTTCCACCACGATTACAGGGAAACGGAACTTATAATCCGACACTTAACCTGATTAATGCTTTCCCAAAAAGTGATGGCTATCCTGCAAGCGAAGTTTCAACTGTTACACTCGACCCTCTAATTCCGCACCTGAATCGTGATCCGCGTTTGGATAATTTTATTGCTCGAAATGGTGAAGCTTTTGCAGGCATTACACTGGTTACAATACCAGATGGAAATGATGCTATTGGCAAACAGCAAAATAATACACGTACCGGTTATTATATGCAGAAGTTACTCGATACGGATGTGCGTTTTACTACACCCACTGTCACTACCACTATGTCGCCAATTCTATTAGGAAAAGCTGAATTGTATCTCAACTTTGCCGAAGCTGTATTTATGGCTACCGGCGATATGAATAGTACTACTTATGGCTATACACCCAAAATAATTATGCGCTATATCCGCGAACGCGCTTTTGGTTCAGGGCCATCAACCAAAGATAAATATTATATTATCGGTAATAAAGTTACAAATACCACATTTCTCGATTTTGTAAAAAACGAACGTCGTGTTGAATTGTGTTTCGAAGATCACCGTTTTTGGGATATGCGTCGCTGGTGTAATGGTAAAGATGATGTGGCTTCTCTTACATTTCCTGTCAATGGAATTTACACCACAGCACCTATCGAAACCCGTACATTCAAATCGCCATACATGCCAATACCTTATGGTGAAACCCTCAAAGCAAGCAACTTGCAGAATAATGCAGGATATTAGTAAATTAGAAATTTTGAAAATAAGAAATTAATAAATTAAGAAATTTGGAGAATATGAAACTATATAAATTAATTATTGTGCTAATTGCGATAGCGTTAAATGCAGCAAGTTGTGCTTACGACGATAGTTATTTGGATGCAAAATTGCCAAAGAATATGGCTTATTTTGCTTCGCTAAAAGAATATCACCGTACATTGGTGGTGGGCGAAGGACTTCGATTTAAAATTGGGGCTGCTATGGCTGGCGAATTAAATAATAATGCAGATAGAACTGTCGATTTTAAACTTGGTTCTGCTGTAGCTTTTCCGGTTACCGACCTGGTGCATGTAGCACTACCAACCGATTATTACAATTATGCCGCATTAACCGGTACAACCAGCAAAGTGCAGGCAATTATTCCAAAAGGCTCATTCATTGGATATTTTACGGTTGTGATGGATTCGGTAAAGTTTCTGAATAACCCGCTGGCTATGCTATCAACCACACAAACACAGTTTTTGACTTTACCTGTAAAAATTGTTAGCACTTCGTTGGATTCTGTAAACTTAGCAAACGACTCAATAACCGTCAAAGTCCGCTACATGGCCGGTACTGATGGTTATTATTTATACAAAAATACGATTACTAAGAAACTGAATGGTAACACTGTAGGCACTACCATTACCGAAAACTATGCCAGCGAAAGTGATGAACAAGCCTGGCGATTAACTACAGCAGGACCATTTACGGTAGAGGTTTTATCGGCAATTGGCGAAAAAACCACTTCGGGTTTAAAATTTAATCTTACTGTCGATAATTCCGGTATTTCGTATCAATCCATTGCAGGTCAGCCTGTAGTTGATGCGAGTGGACCAAGTGTTTACGATAGAAAAACACGCGATTTTAATTTGAATTATACCTATAAAAAATCCGGCAATGATACCATTTACAACGTTAATTCTAATTTAATTTTCCGGAATCGTATGCGTGATGGTATAAACGAATCGAGGGATTATTTGAATAAATTGTAGGAAGAACAAAGAACAAAGAACAAAGACAAAAGACTCGAAACACGAAATACGAAACAAAAAATATATGTCTAACTAAAAACTAATAAGATAATGAAAACAAAACGACTTTTTACAGCACTTATGTGCTTATCGGTATTTGCTTTGATTGCAAATGCTAAAACTATTTATTGCAGTTACAATGGTAGTAATACCAACGATGGGCTCACATGGGCTAAAGCTGTTGCAAGTATCGACACTGCTAAAGTGCGCGCTGCAGCAGGCGACAATATTTGGATACAGGGTGATGCCGATGGACTAACCGGTTATAATTCATATACAAGAACATCAACCGAAGCTGGTCAGGGAAAAGAAGCGATGAGTTTTGGGGATATGAGTGTGTTTGGCGGTTTTAAAGGTGATGAAACAGACCTTTCACAACGTCAGGTAATTGATGTGGACGGCAATGGTATAGTTGAACCCTGGGAATTTAAGTATCCTACACGTATTCTTTTTGAATTATCTAACGGCGCCCGTGCACTTGTTTGTGGTGGTCAAACAAATACCCGTACCATTGATGGGCTGGAATTCTGGATGCCTACCAACTACGATTTCTCAACTGTAGCAGCTGAAGTACAGTTATTTGTGATTGGTCCAAATTTATCATTTAAAAACTGTACGATTAAAGATGCTTTTTTGAAAACAAATAATGCTTCACTACGCCCGTTTATTTGGAACAAAGGACGTATGGAGTATTGTTTAGTACAAAATAATACAGTTACAGGTGTATTTACGGGCACTACTGATAATCAATTTTCACCGCTTATTGAGCTATTGCATCAACAAAAATTGACAGATATTACTCCAGGCATTATAGGTTGTGTGATTCGAAATAACAAAACGGTTGCCGATTTCAGCAACTCTACTCTTACTTCATTGGCTGGTCGACAAAGAGGTTTATTAATTTATATCAATATGCACGATCCTGCAAAAGGTACACCTTCTTCAATTGCTAACAATTTAATTTACAATAACGAATGTTCATACATTAAATCAGCTACTTCGCCGGCAACTACCAATGGTGGTATGTTTGGAACAGGATTTAATAACGGTAATGGACCTTCAACCGTATATATTATTAACAATACAATAGCATACAACAAAGTAAGTAATTTGGGTGCTAATTTAATGTTGATTAATGCCGGTGCAGCTTATTATCCAAATATTATCAATAACGTTTATTACAAAAATGCTAAATCATTGAATGGTTCAACTGTAGATCCTACAACAGTGGAAATAGCAAGTTCAAATTCAATTTTAGGCAATATTTTCAATAACTATGCTACAGGTAAGTCATATTACAACAATCCTGCTGCACCGAAAAGAATAGCGGGCAATGTAACATTCGAAACAGGAGCTGCCGACAAAGCATTATTTGTGAATCCAACAACAACAGCCGGTGCATTAAGCGATGATTCTTACCAAAAAGCCAATTGGAGTCTTCAAACTGGCTCATTCCTTGTTGGCAAAGGTGTTGCTGCAAATCAAAATGATACTGTAGCTGCTGCTATAGCTGCTAACTTAAAAGATTTCTCTGGTCGTGCGTTTGCTACATTCCGCGCCGTTGGTGCTTTCGAAGAAGGTTCAGTGAGTATTGTAA
Source organism: uncultured Bacteroidales bacterium (assembly GCA_903912795.1). Taxonomy (GTDB): domain Bacteria; phylum Bacteroidota; class Bacteroidia; order Bacteroidales; family Paludibacteraceae; genus Paludibacter. The sequence goes on along the minus strand of CAIWIS010000278.1, from coordinate 3,379 downwards.
CCCCGCCAACAGGTATTAATAATCCTATAATCAGAAATGTAAACTTTGTATTACCTGCTAATGGTGGCATTAAATTAACCGAAAATGGTAACGTTCAGGTAATTTCGATGGTTGGTCAGGTGCTTCATTCATCAAAAGTGGAAGCCGGGCAGCTAATCAGCTTACAAAAAGGAATTTATGTTGTAAGGTTGCAATCAACCAAAGGTATATTTGTTCAGAAAATAATGTTGTAATTTCTATATTTCCTGCGGTTGCGATGAATTCATTGCTACCGCAGGAATAATTCAATGCAATGAGAAAGTTTATATTAACCGTTTTAATTGGTTTTCTTTTCCTGTTTTCCAATTCGCTAAAATCGGCTGAATTGGAATCAAAGAAAAATGCCCGATTTATTGCCAAAGATACCACGTGGAAATCCCTTTCCATTCGTGAAAAAATTGGACAAACCATGGTTATGCTTCCCGACCGAAAAACGGAATTGATGCTTGGCAATGGAACACTCGAAGGATTTTTCAAAAACTATCCTGTGGGTGCATTTTTCATGGGTTATAAACTTTTCGATGGCGTAAAAAGCGAAGATAAAACTGACCATTTGCGAAAAGCTGTTGTAGAATATCAGCAGGCAAGTCGGCTTCCGCTCATTATGCAGGAAGATTACGAAACAGGACTTGGCTTGCCGGGCTTGACTGCTTTTCCGCGCGAAATGTCGATTGGTGCAACCAATAACGAGAAAATGGCGTATCAATATGGCGAAGGTGTTGCTATAGAATCGCTTTCGGTAGGTGTAAACTGGGTGTTGCATCCTGTTTGCGATTTGAATCTGAATCCGTTTAATCCCATTGCCAATACCCGTTCCATTTCCGATAATCCCGACAAAGCAATTCGTTTACTGAAACAGCAAGTCAATGGTTTACAGCAAAATGGCGTGGCAGCTACTATCAAGCATTTTCCGGGCGATGGTGTGGATTACCGCGATCAACATTTGCTTACCAGTTGTAATTCATTGTCGAAAGCCGATTGGGATAAAACTTATGGTAAAGTATATAGAGAATTGATTCAGAATGGAGTTGCATGCATAATGCCCGGACATATTTCGTTGCCGGCTTATCAGAAAACAAAAATCAACGGATTTTATCCGCCTGCAACCTTGTCCAAAGAATTATTAACTGATTTATTAAAGGGTAAACTTGGTTTTAAAGGTGTAATTGTTTCCGATGCATTGGTAATGGCTGGTTTTAGGGGTTATTACAAATCAAATTTAGAGAGCGAAATAAAAAGTTTCGAAGCAGGTGTAGATATGATGTTGTGGCCTTCGTATGCTTTTATGGACTCTGTTGAAGTGCGTATCAAACGTGGCGAAATTCCCATAAGCAGACTCAACGATGCTGTACAGCGTGTGTGGGCAATGAAGGAACGATTTGGATTGTTGAAAAAAGACCGTGAATTGATTAAACCAATTAGCGCTGATGAAATTTCAAAATTCGACAAAGTAGCTCAGGATATTGCTGATAAAGCGATTACGCTTGTTCGCGACACAAAGAAAATTTTACCATTAAATCCTGCTAAAAAGGAGAAAATTTTAATGGTAGGTATGGCAGCTTCGTGTGTTCGTGGCAATTATCCTACCCAGCAAATTATAAAACTGCAAAAAGAACTGATTGCAAAAGGATTTAATGTTGATTTTCAGAGTGATATTCTTTACGAACGGAGTTTTTGGTCGGATGAACTTACTGATAAATATGACAAAGTAATTTTTGTGGCTAACCGCTATTTTCATTATCCGCCGGGTCCGCTTCAGTTTTGGGATAATCAGGCACAAACAGTGTGGTGTATCAATTCAACCGACAAATCGAAAGTTATTTTCGTTTCGCTGGGCTCGCCTTATCACACCAACGAGTATTTTGAAAGGGTAAGTACCATTATCAATGCCTATTCGTGCGACGATTCAACAATACGCTCAGTTGCAAAAGCACTTTCGGGTGAGTTGGTTATGACCGGAATTTCGCCAGTAAATCTGAATTTGGATGATGTGTTTGACATGAAAGGAAGAATAAAAAATATTATTAAATAACAGTATTATGCGATTTAAATTTCCTATACTATCGTTGTTGCTTATTGGTTTGGCTGCTTGTGGCACCGAAGCTAAATTAGTTACTTCCATAACAGTAAAAAGCACATCTGATTCAATAATTACCAAAGGTGGCACGTTACAAATGGCAGCTCAGATTGAACCTGCAGATGCCGAAATTCGCACCGTGCTTTGGGCTGTTAATAACACACAGGGAGCCGCTACAATTAGCACTGATGGGTTACTCACTGCCGGTGGTGATGGTTCTGTAACTGTGCGTGCTACGGCAATGGATGGTACAGGCGTAAAGGGTCAGAAAAATATCCTGATAAAAAATCAGTATAAAACCGAAGCCCGCGACCCGTATTTATGGCCATTTGCTCAAAATTCTATCTGGAATATGCCTATTGGCAGCAATGCCACATACACCCCGGCAAATTTGGAAATGCCTACCAAAGGAATGCTTACGCTCGATGAAGATTATATTGTGCTTACGCCCGATGCTCCTGATATGAAAGTGTATTGGTGTAGTGTTCGTTGGGGCGAAGGCGATCGCTGTACGCCCAATCAACCACTTAATTTACAGGCAAATATGCCCATTCCGCAAAGTTTTGTAGTAAGCCCAACTACGTGGGATGGAGGGAAACCAAATGCCGGAATTGCGGTGTTGCTTAAAGATAAAAAAACGATTTGGCAATCGCAACCTTTTGCACATTGCACTCAGGGTGGCGATGCTACAACTGGTTATGTGTATGCCGACAATCAGGATTTGTATGGCCCGGGTTATTATGGCTCTCATGGAGGTTCGCGACTTTCGGTTTTGGGAGGTTCAATCCGTAATCATGAACTTTCGCCTACTTCGGGTCCCATTCGTCATGCCATTAAAATGAATATTTGCGGCAAAAAAAATTTGTATTACGATGCTGTAAATAAAGGTTTTCGCTGGCCGGCATTGGCTGCCGATGCTGCTGCACCTACCGATTATGGCAAAGATCGGACAACTCCGGCAGTTCCCGAGTGCCGTATGGGTGCACTAATGGCAATTCCGGAAAAAGTTACCATCGAATCGTTAGGTCTCGAAACTCAACCGGCTAAAATGATAGCTCAGGCATTGCAGGATTATGGTGGTTATGTGGTGGACGATACCGGCTGGGATGTGTTTGCTATCGAAACCGAATGGGGACCAAACGGCAGATTCAGAGATGAATTTAAGAAAAACTGGGGATTCGACTTTGTAGTTAGTATGAGTCAGGCAACTTCTACACAGTGGGGCCGCGATATTGTGAAGATTTACAAAGCGTTGAATATTGT
>CAIWIS010000277.1 GCA_903912795.1 uncultured Bacteroidales bacterium | reverse complement strand
TACCCAGATTGAGTATAATCAAACTTCTTGATTATCGGTTGACAGATTTCTATTTTATAATGAAACAAAAATTGAAGAATCAAATACAATAGACTTAATAAAATCGCATCAAATCAATTGTCAACCTGATGACAATTCTCATTAATTTTTACCAAACTTGCATGTATAAATGTGCCAAACCCCGGAAGTTGTTGTTAAACTTGATTTTATTTTCAATCACAAATAGCATTAATTGAGAATTATATGTAAATTTGCAAAGTTTTCGTTTCAAACGATAACTTGTTAACTCTACAAACGCTAGCTTTTATGGTGACACTATTTGAATTACAAGAAATAATTGAATCTCAGCTATTCAGACTTTCAAAAATCAGCAATGGTATGCTTCGAAACACGGATATAAAAGTGCTGAATACAAATCATGCTTTGATTATTTCAGGTATTCGAAGGTGTGGGAAAAGTACTGTTCTTCGGCAGCTATTTGAAGCTGACAATGAAAAAAAACTGCTTTTGAATTTTGAAGATCCACGTTTAGCTGCTTTTGATTTCAGTGATTTTGAAAGACTTTCAAAATATGCCGAAAACAACGAAATAGTTCATTTTTACTTGGATGAAATCCAAAATATTTCGCATTGGGAAAATTTTGTACGTTTTAAGTTAGACGAAGGTTATAAAGTTACGCTGACTGGTTCCAATGCTTCTTTGCTAAGTAAAGAATTAGGAACTAAACTGACCGGTCGACACATAACAAAAGAATTGTTTCCATTTAGTTTTACCGAATATATTGCATTTACAAATGCAAAACGCAATGAAAAAGAGTCTACAAACTACCTGCTTACAGGAGGATTTCCCGAATATATTCGCTCTGAAGGAAATGTTGATATATTAACCAATGTTTTTAATGATATTTTGTTTCGCGATATAGCTGTACGTCATCAAATAAAGCAAACGCAATTAATTAGGAGTTTAGCTGTATTTATTGTATCTAACTCTGGCAATAAAATGAGTGCCAACGCCCTGCGAAAACAGTTTGAAATTGCCTCGGGTTCCACAGTAAACGAATATTTAAACTTTTTGCAGGACAGTTATTTATTTCAATCCATCAATAAATTTTCGTATTCCCTAAAGTCGCAACAAGTTAACCCTAAAAAGTGGTACACTATTGACAGTGGATTAATTGCTGCAAATTCAAAATCATTTACTCCTGACACAGGTCGATTATTGGAAACTGTCGTTTTCTTACATTTAAGGCGTACATATACTGAGATATTTTATTTCTCTGAAAAAAATGAGTGTGATTTTGTAGTCTTCAGAAACAGTGCTTTTCAACAAGCTGTTCAGGTTTGCTACGAGCTAACAAGCATTAACAAACAACGTGAATTGGCCGGAATTATGGAAGCCTTAGTTTTTTTTGACAATAACGAAGGTTTTATTATCACCTATAATCAGGAAGATACACTTCGAATCGACAATAAAACGATACATATTGTACCTTTTTATAAATGGGATAAAACCAACTTAACATCTTGAAATAGCACACCGACTATGTGAATGCAAATACTAATCAAAATTCATAACTCATAACTCATAACTCCCAACTCCTATATGCTCCTTTCCATCATTACCATAAACTACAATAACGCTCCCGGTTTACGCAAAACGGTAGAAAGTGTTTTGCATCAAACTTCGAACGAGTTTGAGTATATCATTATTGATGGTGCCAGCACCGATGGAAGTGTTGAATATCTCGAAGCTATAAACTATAAACTGCAAACTGCCAACTGCCAACTAATTAGTGAGCCTGACTCAGGTATTTACAATGCAATGAACAAAGGCATTCGAATGGCCAAAGGCGATTATATTCATTTTCTAAATTCCGGCGATTGGCTGGTTGATAAGCAGGTGGTGGAGAAGATGCTGAAAGAACTTAAGAATTTTGAGTTACGAGTTTCGAATTCAGATTTAGAAGGGACTTTAGATATTTTAGTAGGCAATGTAATTGCTATTAGGCCTGATGGGAAAGTTCGCTATAAAATAAACGATAATAAACCAGTTTCGTTGTATACATTTTATCGAGGAACAATAGAGCATACTTCGGCTTATATTCGTCGGGCTTTGTTTGATACATACGGTTTGTACGATGAATCGCTTCGCATTGTTTCCGATTGGAAATGGTATTTGCAAGTGGCGGGTTTAAACAATGCAAACGTTCAATTTACCAATACTTATGTAACCTATTTCGATGCCACAGGTATTAGTAGTACCAATTTGGAGTTAGACAAAGCAGAACGACGAAAGGTGCTCGAAGAGTTAGTTCCAAAGTCAATCTTACGCGACTATGACCAATATCATTTTGATATTGGTCAAATGCAACGCCTTAAGAAGCATCCATTGTTATATAAAATTATATGGTTTATCGAACGAATTTTATTTAAGTTCGAAAAATGGAATGTAAAGTATTGGAGTTGGAAGTAAAAAATACAATTTTAAAGCAGTATATTTGCAACTGATTAAGAAAAAAGATTTTCATTATGCAAAACAATGATTTTGTGAATTTTTATAAAGGTAAGCGCGTGTTTATTACCGGACATACCGGCTTTAAAGGCTCTTGGTTATCCATTTGGTTGAACGAAATGGGCGCTGAAGTTATTGGTTTTTCAAAAGATCCATATACCGAGCGTGATAACTTTGTTTTAGCCGGATTGGACGCTAAACTTACTGATTTAAGAGGTGATATTTGTGATGGAGAACTTCTAAAATCGGTATTCGCACAATATAAACCGGAAATTGTATTTCATTTAGCTGCTCAGCCACTTGTACGACTTAGTTATGATATTCCTGTTGAAACGTATCAAACCAATGTGATGGGCACTATTAATGTTCTTGAAGCTATACGTGCAACCGAAAGTGTGAAAATTGGAATTATGATAACTACCGATAAATGTTACGAAAATAAGGAACAAATATGGGGTTATCGTGAGAATGAACCAATGGGTGGATACGATCCATATTCTTCATCCAAAGGAGCAACCGAAATAGCGATTGCTTCATGGCGCCGTTCGTTTTTTAATCCATTACAATTTGATAAGCATGGAAAGGCAATAGCTAGTGTGCGTGCCGGAAACGTTATTGGAGGTGGCGATTGGGCTTTAGATCGCATTATTCCAGATTGTATTAAAGCCTTAGAAGCAGGAAAATCGATTGATATTAGAAGCCCCAAAGCTATACGACCTTGGCAACATGTATTGGAGCCATTGAGTGGTTATTTGTTATTGGCTGCTAAAATGTGGCATGAACCATCAAAGTATTGCGAAGGTTGGAATTTTGGACCTCATGCCGAATCCATAGCTACAGTGTGGGATGTATCCACTAAAGTTATTCGAGATTATGGAAGTGGCGAATTACGTGATTTATCCAATCCCAATGCCTTACACGAAGCCAATTTATTAATGTTGGATATAGCTAAAGCAAAAATTAATTTGGGTTGGGAGCCAAGAC
>CAIWIS010000276.1 GCA_903912795.1 uncultured Bacteroidales bacterium | reverse complement strand
TGTTGCAAGTTTAGCGAATAAAAATTCGGAAGAAAAGCCGGTAACATCTATGGAGCAAATGCTACAAGGCCAGGTTTCGGGAGTTCAGATTACCGAAAACTCAGGAGGACTTGGTGGCGGTATGACTTTTTCAATCCGTGGAGCAAGTTCAACTTCAGGCACAAATCAGCCCTTGGTTGTAATTGATGGTTATCCCGTTCAGGCAGGTTCAGAAAATGTTATGACAGGAGGTGATGGAACGTATGTTGGCACAAACTCTTCACAGGGTATGAATATTCTATCCACTTTAAATCCCAATGATATTGAATCCATTGAAGTGTTGAAAGATGCTTCTTCCACAGCTATTTATGGTTCCCGCGGTGCGAATGGGGTAGTTATGATTACTACCAAACGTGGTAAAGAAGGTAAGGATAAAGTGGAGTATTCCTTTCGTACAGATATAAGTTACTTACCCAGTTTTATTCAGGTTTTAAATACCAATGATTTTTTGAATTTTGCAAATGAAGCCTATTTTAGTAAGAATGATGGTTCGTTAGCTTATTCAAAGTCTCAGATTGATGAATATGGAGCTGTAAATACCAATTGGCAGGATTTATTATTCCGAACCGGTATTTCGCAAAGTCACCAGTTAAATTTATCGGGTGGTGATAAAAAATATAAGTATTCATTGGCAATGGGTTATGTTGGGCAGGAAGGCATTGTTGAAAATACCCGTTATGACAGGGGAACTTTTCGTTTAAATATTGACCGCGAAGTGAATGTTAAATTCAAGTATGGATTTAATGTCAGTGGTAATATGAGCCTTAATAAGGCAGTAAATCAATCTTCAACAGCTGGGGAAGTAGGTGGCTCTATTGTATCAGCTACTTTACGTAGTTATCCATTTCAAACCGGCATTGACGCTAATAGTGAAATAGCAACATCAACTTCTATTACCAATCCGCTTATACTTTATACAAAAGCCGACGATCAACAACGATTGACACAAATAAATGCATCAGGTTTTGCAGATTATAAATTATTAAAAGAGCTAACCTTTAGAATAAGAGTTGGTGCTAATAATTCATCCGGTTTACGTCAGTATTATATGCCACGAGGCACCTATATGGGTGAACAAAAAGGAGGATATGCCTACCAGGGACATACACGTAACTTTGATTACCTGACTGAATATACATTGAACTATAGTAAAACTTTTAAAAGTAAACACAGTATTAATGCCGTAGGGGGATATACCTGGCAAAACTGGATTATGAGAAGCGATGGAGTAAACGTTGGAGGTTTTCCTAATGATAATTTTACCTTTTATAATTTAAGCAGTGCTTCATCGGTAAGTAAACCTGTTAATCAAACCACTACCTGGTCGTTGGCTTCTTTTTTGGGTCGTATTAACTACACCTACGATAAACGCTATTTGTTTACTGTTTCGTTACGCGACGATGGTTCAACCCGCTTGGCACCAGGTAAAAAATGGAGTTTATTCCCATCGGGAGCCATTGGCTGGAATGTGCATAATGAGAAATTTATGAAAAATCAGGAATTTGTTTCTGAACTTAAATTGCGTGCTAGTTATGGTATTGCGGGCAATCAATCAGTAAGTGTAGGTTCCACACTTTCGCAATATGGTTCCGGCACTGCCGTAATAAATCAAACCATACAAACAGTGTATAATCCGAATAATATGCCGAATAATACGCTTACATGGGAGACCACCGAACAAGCCAACGCAGGGTTTGATTTATCCATTATAAAAAACAGATTTGGGATGTCGTTTGATATGTATCGGAAAGAAACAAGTAGTTTGTTAATTAACTTACCAATTCCGGGTTCTACTGGTTATGTAAATTATACCACCAATGCCGGGTCAGTTGAAAATAAGGGATTGGAATTTTCAATACGCGGAAACATACTTACCGGTAAATTTACCTGGAGCGCTAATGGCAATATTTCTTTTAACCGCAATAAAATTCTGGCATTTGATGGCGTAATGCAAAGTTATAACGGTCCAAACAATGGTACTATAAATAATCAACCATTAACTATTGCCAAAATTGGGTATCCGATTGGTGCATTTTATGGCTATAAGATTATTGGTATTTATCAAACGCAGGATGAAATTAATGGGTATGCAACCGATCCCGCTAACCCAATACCCGGTAGTTTTAAATTTGCTGATATAAGCGGACCGAGTGGTGTACCTGATGGATTGATTTCGGACTATGATAGAACAATTCTTGGGAATCCCTATCCCGATTATATTTTTGGATTGAATAATGACTTTACCTGGAAAGGTTTTTCGTTGAACGTTTTTATTCAGGGTAGTATCGGACAAAGTGTGGTAAATGCCAACCGCTATGTATTGGATGGAATGGTTGCTGGAAGCAATATTCGTCAGGAAGCCTATGATAACCGTTGGACAGGTCCCGGCACAAGCAATACATATCCGGGAGCCAGATCGGGTATTACCCAGTTTGGAGGACGTTTTACAGATTTTATTTTGGAAGATGCATCATTCGTTCGATTGAAAAGTGTCACATTATCGTATAGTTTTGAAACAAAATGGATTAAACCATTGACAGGATTGAAAATGTTTGTATCCGGAAAGAATTTATTTACCCTATCCGATTATAAAGGATACGACCCGGAAATTAATAGTCAGGGTCAGAATTCTATGACCCAGGGCATTGATGGTGGTAGTATTCCACAATATCGCACATTTTCGGTTGGTTTAACTGCAAACTTTTAATAGATAGAGAACAATGAAAAAATACAATTTAAATATTAAAATTGCCTTTGCAATTTCGGCAATAAGCTTTTTATTAGGCTCATGTTCGTTGGATGAAACACTGTATGGAGTAGCTACAACCGAAGGATTTGTTAAAACGGAGGCAGATGCCACCTTTGTGGTAAATGGTGTGTACGGTACGTTGCAAGAAT
>CAIWIS010000275.1 GCA_903912795.1 uncultured Bacteroidales bacterium | reverse complement strand
CCCCGTGTATAAGATTTGCGTTGATTTTAATTTCTTATTCAACACAAAAAATCAATATCTTTATTGAATAATTTCATTGCAAAGGTAAGAATAAAAGTTTTATTATAAGCTAATTTAATGTCAAAATTCAAATAAAATAACAATATATCTGCCATATTGTTTTTAATATAATTTATTTTGTAGATATTGGGCAATTCCATAATTGATTTTTTTTAATTTCTAAATCAAAGTTATTGCTAAGTTTCTGATATAATTCAATATGAAATCAAAACACATTCATTACCTTTGTCAGAACATAATATTGCTAATACATTAAAAAAAATCGTATGACATTTTCCGGTTTAGGGCAGTTGCTTTTTAAAGATACCACATTTGCTAATTTAATGAAACATAGAATTTACAACGTTTTATTATATGCAAGCAAGTACGATGTTTTTGTATTGGAAGAAGATGGACGAATAGATGAACAGCTTTTTAATGAATATACGTCTTTAAATTTACGTTTTCCTCCTCGTTTTACATTGGTCTCGTCCGAAATTGAAGCGAACAAACTCCTCAAAGATCGTTCGTTTGAATTAATCATTTCAATGCCGAGTGGCGATAGCATAAATCCATTTAACTGGGCTAAAGAAGTAAAACAAGAACTGCCGAATGTGCCTATTGTTGTGTTAACTCCATTTTCAAAGTCAGTTTCGAAACGCATTGCCAACGAAGACCTTACAGCAATTAATTATGTGTTTAGCTGGTTGGGAAATTCCGATTTATTGCTTGCAATTATTAAACTGATAGAAGATGAAATGAATGTGCAAGAAGATGTTGAATCGATAAATGTGCAAACAATTTTGTTTGTAGAGGATTCTATTCATTTCTATTCGTCAATCTTGCCTCATTTATATAAATATGTTTTTCGACAATCGCAATCGTTTATGACTGAGGCACTGAATGAGCATGAACAGATGTTGCGAATGCGCGGACGACCAAAAATTTTATTGGCACGAAATTACGAAGAAGCATTGAAGCTCTACAATAAATATAAAGATAACATGTTGGGTGTTATTACTGATGTTTCATTTTCTCAGGCTGGTTTGCGAAATAAAATAGCAGGAATAAATTTATGTCAGCAAATTAGAAAAATTGACCGTAAAATTCCATTAATTTTACAATCGACCGATTTAGAAAATAGCGTATTTGCCACTGAACTTGGAGCATCGTTCTTAAGCAAAACATCTAAAACATTTTTGTTGGAGTTAAGGGAAATAATTACAAATAATTTTGGATTTGGCGATTTTGTATTTATTAATCCTTTAACCGGAGATATTGAAGCTCGTGTATGCAATTTGAAAGATTTACAAAACACCATACTTCAACTTTCCGATGAAACGTTATTTTACAACGTTTCGCGCAATAATATTTCACGCTGGCTTTACTCGCGAGCCATGTTTCCATTGGCCGAGTTTGTAAAAAAAACAAATCCATCGAATAATAATCCTGAGGAATTGTTAAGATTACGTCATGCCATTTATGAAGCTATTTTACATTATCGGAAAGTTAAAAATCGAGGTGTCGTTGCAGTTTTCAGACCCGAAAGATTTGACCAATTTTCGAATTTTGCTCGTATTGGCGATGGCTCATTAGGCGGTAAGGGGCGTGGTTTGGCATTTATCGATGCTATGATTAAACGTAATGAGCAATTTGAACATTTCGAAAATGCACAAATTACTATTCCTAAAACGGTAGTGATATGCACTGATGTTTTCACTGAATTTATGGAGAATAACAGTTTGTACGATTTGGCTTTGTCCGATTTGGAAGACGATGAAATTTTGAATCATTTTTTAAAAGCCCGATTACCAAAACACTTAATTGCTGATTTGTATGCATTTTTAGGAGCTATCAGTTCGCCTTTGGCTATTCGCTCGTCGAGTTTGCTCGAAGATTCACACTATCAGCCATTTGCTGGAATATATTCCACTTATATGGTTCCGTACAATGGTGAAAGTAAAACTCAAATGCTTGAAATGGTAGCCGAAGCTGTGAAAGCAGTATATGCTTCAGTCTATTATCGCGACAGTAAGGCTTACATGACGGCCACTAAAAATGTGATTGACGAAGAAAAAATGGCTATCGTGCTACAAGAAACTTGTGGAAGTAAATATGGAAATCGTTTTTATCCATCGTTTTCGGGGGTTGCCCGTTCGTTAAATTATTACCCAATAGGCTCTGAAAAGCCCGAAGACGGAATTGCGAACATTGCAATGGGGCTTGGTAAACACATTGTGGATGGCGGAACTACCTTGCGATTTTCACCCGCTTATCCGCACAACGTGCTGCAAACCAGCACACTTGATTTTGCTTTGCGCGAAACACAAACTTTTTTTAATGCGTTGGATTTAAGTCAAATGCAGTTTATTCCGCAGGTCGACGATGGCTTTAACCTGATGAAGATTAGTGTGCGCGATGCCGAGAATGATGGTACATTGAAATATATTGCTTCCACGTTCAATGTCGAAGATCAAACTATTTATGATGGTATTTATCCGAACGGTCGCAAAGTCATCACTTTTGCAAATATTTTAGAACATGACGTTTTTCCGTTGGCAAATATTTTAAAAGAAATATTAGCTGTGTCGCAAATGGAAATGGGGAGGCCTGTAGAAATTGAATTTGCCGTAAATTTGGACTATTCACCAATGAAGCAACACGTATTTTACTTGTTGCAGATAAGACCAATTATCGACAATAAGGAATTTATTAAAGAAGATATTGGTGCAATTCCAAGTGAAAATGCCATAATTACATGTTCCAGCTCGTTAGGTCACGGCATTACGAGTGATATTTTCGACATTGTTTACGTAAATCCCGAAATGTTTAGTGCTTCCAATAACCGCTTGATAATGTATGATATCGAAAAAATAAACAAGATACTATGCGATGAGAATAAACATTATATTTTAGTAGGTCCAGGCAGATGGGGCTCAAGCGACGAATGGCTGGGGATTCCCGTAAAATGGCCGCATATCAGCAATGCACGCCTGATTGTAGAAACGAGTTTCGCCAACTACAGAATCGATCCAAGTCAGGGAACTCATTTTTTTCAGAATCTAACTTCGTTTGGAGTTTCGTATTTTACTATAAATCCTCATATTAATGATGGAACTTTCGATGTGGATTTTTTGAATAAACAGAAAGCATTTTTCGAGACAAAATTTGTTCGTCATGTAAGATTTAATAATCCGATGATAATAAAAATTGATGGAAGAAAAAATGCAGGAGTAGTATTAAAACCTTAGTTTGTTTATAAATATACAATTATTATTCATAAATCTATTTTTTTACTTTTTTATCCTGATGCAGAATTCTTTCATTTCGTTAGTATTATGTTCAAATTACTTTTATT
>CAIWIS010000274.1 GCA_903912795.1 uncultured Bacteroidales bacterium | reverse complement strand
TCGATTTTTGTATCTTCAGCATGTATTTCGGGTAATCCCGCAATAAGACAGTAGTAATTCATTTGTATGCTTTCAGCGTTATTTGGCCCTGCCTGCGGCAGGCAGGTTCGCCGTTATTTGGTACTTGCACGTTATGTTGGTGCTTCGCACTTTACTAAATTGTTATTTGGCTTCGCCTTTAATAGGTGCTTCGCACGTTATTTAGCTTCGCGTTATTATTTGTGGTCCATTGACTTTCTATTGTCTGACGTCTGTTGTCCGTCGACTACCTAAAAAAGCATTTCCACTAATTTCGGACGCAAAAACTCTTTGAAATAAGCAATGAATTCGGCATCACCAAAGGTGATTTTGTATCCTTCTTTTTCTGGAATTATAGCAAAGTCAGCTTTTACGCCATTTGCTTCTGTAATTTTCACACCTTTACTCATCAACTCTTTTGCATTAGCAACAAAATAATCTGTCAGTGCTTTGGCATCGCTAGTTTCGATAGTAATAGCTTGGTTTTTACCCCATTCCTGAACAAGACTAAGTATGGTTTTTTGCATAAATGCTTTATCGGAAGTGGCAGCTTTTACCGATGCCGTAACTATGGAGCCACAAATTAAATCGGTAATTTCAGATTTCAATGCATTAACTGACTGTTGAGCAAAAAGTTTCAGTTCTGACTGGGTGTTTTTAGTTAATTCAGCTGCTTTTGTTTGTGCTTCCAAAATTATTTTCTGTGCCTCAGCTTGAGCCTTTGCTTTAATCTCCTCAGCCTGTATATTTGCTTTGTCAATAATGGCTTTTGCTTCTTCGTTCCCTTTTTCAACACCTTCGAGGTAGATTTTGTCGGTGAGTTCCTGCAGTTTTGTATTCATAAAGTAATGATTTTTCTTTTTAGTGGCACAAATATACTAAATTGTAATCAATTCAAATTCATTTTTAAGATAATTAAACCAAACTGTAGTAAAAAAGTTTTCGAAGTTCAAATATAATTCACATTTTTGTAACTCAAACAAAGATTGTAAATTTGCAAAAATAAATTTTCTTAATCTCTAATGTGTTAATATGGAATTGTCCATGCAAAGTATTACCTACTTGCAAGGTGTTGGCCCTAAAAAGGCTACGCTTTTCGCATCGGAACTTGGGTTACAAACAGCCGAAGATTTGGTGCGTTACTATCCATATAAATATGTGGATAGAAGTCGGTTTTATTATTTGCACGAAATAAATGGTAATATGCCTTTTATTCAGGTTAAAGGACATATTATTCGTTTCGAGAAAATTGGGGAAGGACATCAACAAAGACTTTTAGCCATTTTTACAGATGGGAAAGATACTATAGAGTTAATTTGGTTCAAAGGTATTAAATTTATAATCGAAAAGTATAAAACTGGTATTGAGTATGTTATATTTGGTAAGCCTGCAGCTTTTAATGGCAAGTTTAATATATTACACCCTGAAATTGACCTTGTAACTGCATTGCCTCCGGCTGAGCAAATGGGATTGCAACCATTTTACAATACCACTGAGAAAATGAAAGCTGGTTTTTTAAATTCGAAAGCCATACAGAATATAATATATCCACTATTAAACCAAGTTAAACAAGGGGTTTCGGATACACTTCCTGCTTATATTATCAAGCGATTTGCATTGATGAACCTCACCGAATCGCTTGTAAATGTGCATTTTCCGAAAAATGCCCATGCGCTTAATAAGGCTCGTCAGCGTTTGAAATTTGAAGAACTCTTTTACATTCAACTCAGCATACTTCGACAATCGAAGTGGCGAGAACAGAATTTTAAAGGATTTGTTTTTTCAAAAATTGGCGATAATTTCAACTCCTTTTATACTAATTGTTTGCCATTTGAACTTACGGGTGCTCAAAAACGTGTTTTGCGCGAAATTCGTACCGATGTGGGTAGCGGTCGGCAAATGAATCGACTTTTGCAAGGCGATGTTGGTAGCGGTAAAACACTTGTGGCGCTAATGTCTATGCTTATTGCTATTGATAATGGTTATCAAGCTGCGCTTATGGCTCCAACCGAAATTCTTGCTAATCAACATTTTGTAACTATAAAAGAATTTCTGGGTGATTTGGGAGTTAAAGTTGAATTGCTTACTGGTTCTACTCGCCCTAAAGCACGTGAATCACTACACGAACAACTTCGTTCTGGCGAAATGAAAATATTGATTGGAACGCATGCTTTAATCGAAGATACAGTACAATTTCAGAATTTAGGATTGGTAGTTATTGACGAGCAACATCGATTTGGTGTGGAGCAACGTTCAAAGCTTTGGAAAAAAAACATTCAGCCTCCTCATATACTGGTAATGACTGCTACACCAATACCTCGTACATTAGCTATGACTTTGTACGGTGATTTACGTGTGTCGGTTATTGATGAGTTGCCTCCTGGTCGTAAACCAATACAAACTTTTCATCATTATCAAACAAAACGCTTAAGTATTAATCAATTTATTGCAAAGCAAGTAACCGAAGGCCGGCAAATTTACATAGTATATCCGCTTATTCAGGAATCCGAAAAAATGGATTTGCAAGATTTAGAGAATGGTTACGATTATATACGTGAAACATTTCCGCAATATAAAGTATGCAAAGTGCATGGAAAACTGAAAGCAGTGGAAAAAGAGTATCAGATGCAACAATTTGTATCCGGTAATGCGCAAATAATGGTGGCTACTACGGTTATTGAAGTGGGAGTAAATGTGCCAAATGCTTCGGTTATGATAATTGAAAATGCCGAAAGGTTTGGATTGTCGCAGCTGCATCAATTGCGGGGTAGGGTAGGGCGTGGTGCCGATCAGTCGTATTGTATCTTGCTTACAGGCTATAAATTAGCTGCCGAAACTCGTAAGCGTATGGAAATTATGGTGCGCACCAACGATGGTTTCGAAATTTCGGAAGCCGACCTTCAACTGCGTGGCCCTGGCGATATCGAAGGCAAAGCGCAAAGTGGAATGCCTTTCGAACTAAAAATTGCTAACTTAGCACAAGATGGTAAAATGCTCGAAATTGCTCGTCAGGTTGCTATCGAAGTGCTTGAGGATGACTCTGACCTTGCTAAACCTGAAAACTATGTGTTAACGCATCAACTTCGTAAACTAAAAACAAACACTTTAAATTGGGGTGTGATAAGTTAAAAAATCGGAACTTTTTTTGACTTCTAAGCAAATTTACCTATTTTTGGATAGTATTTTTTTTTACATCAATAATACGCTTTAAAATGGAAAAAACACTTGTAATTATTAAACCAGGAGCCATACAGCGCGAACTGGTTGGCGAAGTAATTTCGCGTTTCGAAAGAAAAGGTTTACAACTTTGTGGTTTTAAGATGATTCAGCTGACCGATGAAGTCTTGGCTGAACATTATGCTCATTTAGCACATAAACCATTTTTTAAACGGATTAAAGAAGGTATGATGATTACACCAGTAATTGTTTGTTGTTTGAAAGGTATTGATGCTGTGCATATTGTACATCAAATGGCCGGAAAAACAAATGGCCGTGAAGCAGTACAAGGCACTATCCGTGGCGATTTTAGTGTAAGTGTTCAGGAAAACATAGTTCACACTTCCGACTCGCTCGATACTGCTGAAATTGAGTTGAATCGTTTTTTTAAACCCGAAGAAATTTTTGAGTATAAGCAAAATAATTTTGGTTTCCTTTACGCAAACGACGAATTTTAATTATTCATTTTTGAAAATTTCATATTAAAAAATATCCCTTAATTTGGGTCTTATTTACTACGATTGGCACATTAATATTTTTAACATGCATTTATTCCGAAATTTATTTTTATTGACGTTGTTATTCCTCAATTTTATTTCGGGACTTAATGCTCAACATTTTAACACTTCCTTCCTTCCGAAGAAAGATACAGTTAATATTTATCAGGAAATGCTTAATGACCGCTCGGATGACTTAATGGAAAATCATCCGGCCGACGATATTTACAATAATATCTGGACAGCAAACCGTCTGAATCCTTATAAAATTCCGATCGATAGTTTGCCCGATTCAGTAAAAATTGATTGCCGATTTTTTAATGTTCCTGTGCCAGGTATAATAACATCCGATTTTGGACCTCGTAGGTACCGTTATCATTATGGTACTGATTTAAAAGTTAATATAGGCGATACGGTTGTTGCCTGTTTTTCGGGCCGTATCCGAATTATTGATTACGAAGCTCGTGGCTATGGACATTATGTGGTTATTCGTCACGAAAATGGGCTCGAATCGGTTTATGCACACTTGTCGCAAGTCCTTGTTAAACTCGATCAAAATGTGAAAAGTGGTGAAATTATTGCTCTGGCTGGTAATACTGGCCGCTCAACTGGCCCACACTTGCATTTTGAAACACGATACTTAGGCAACGCTATAAATCCAGCTACTATAATAAATTTCTATACTGGAAAGGTTCATTCCGACACTTATCTTATTACCAAGAAAAAATCGTTTTATTATCAACGCGATGTGGCAGCTGCTAAAAAAGCTCAAACAAAAGCAAAATATTACACAGTGCGTAAGGGTGATAATCTCGGAAGCATTGCAGCACGTAATGGTACAAGTGTTAAAAATTTGTGTCGTTTAAATGGCATTAAAGAAAAGAAATTATTGCAATTAGGACAAAAATTGCGTGTACGATAATCGTTGAAAATGATTTTTTCTTAAATATTAAATGGTAAATAGTTAAATTGTAAATACTTATAATCAATGATTTCGAATCAATTTCCTATTAGACTTACTTTCAAAATTGGTACATTAAGCAATGACTTTGTAGCTCAAAATGCAAATGGTGAGACAATTGTATATGTGCGTCAAAAACTTTTAAAATTAATTGAGCAGGTTGATGTGTTTGAAAGTGAAGCTCGAAGCGAATTATTATATACCATAAGAGCAAACCGTTGGATTGATTTTACTGCAACATATACTTTTACTAATAAACTTGGCTCCGAAATTGGACGTATTGTACGCAAAGGCTGGTCTTCGCTTTGGAAAGCACACTACGAAATTTACGACGAAAAGCAAATGCTCGATTTAACAGTGCGCGAAGAAAATCCGTGGACTAAAGTATTGGATAGTTTGATTGGCGAGATTCCATTTTTAGGACTGGCAACAGGCTATTTATTTCATCCTTCGTATATAGTAACCCGCCCCGATGGAACTCCTGTGATTAGGTTAAAGAAAGAACCTTCGTTTTGGGGTCGTATTTTTACTATGGAAAAATTAGCAGAGTTCGAAAGAGGCGAGGAAGAACGCGTTTTGTTGGGACTAATGATGATGATTCTGCTTGAACGTCAGCGCGGATAATTTTTGTTAGAGCATATAAAAACTACTAATAAGATAAGGCATTCCGCCCGAAAGTATGCCTGCTCCAAGTTTAAAACTATCCGTTTTGTAAAAAACAAAAAGCAATGCTAAGTTAGGAAATGCCGATAATAATAAAAGCTTTCCTAATAATGCGCTGGGATATAGAACTTTGATTGTGTCGATGAATCCTGTGTCGAAAGGAGAAAATTGATTCATATACAGCCATATAAATAGTGGTGGAATGAAAATTCCAGGCACAAATCCTATCCAAAAATTATTAAATTTTTCTATTTTTAAATCTTTGAGTTCCAAACTTCTAATTTCTAATTTCTAATTTCTAATTTCCTATAGCTCCCAACTTTGAAGTGATTTTAATATACTATAATCGGTTAAGTCAATTTTGGAAGGAACCACTGATATATAACCATTTGCCAACGCCCATTCATCGGTATCGTGTGCTTCGGGTTCATGATTTTTAAAATAACCAGTTAGCCAAAAATAAGTTCGACCTTGAGGATCAATACGTTTGGCGTATTCTTCGGTCCAGTTACCTTTGCATTGACGGGCAATTTTGACACCTTTAATCTCGCCTTTTGGTGCATTTACATTTAAGCAAACACCGTAAGGTAGTCCGTTTTTAAGTGTTTCGCGGGTAATTTGTAAGATGTATTTTTCAAAAATTCTAAAATCAGCTTGTAGCGAATGGTCGCAAATTGAAAATCCGATTGATGTCAAACCGTTTTCACAGCCTTCCAGAACAGCACCCATTGTGCCCGAATATATAACATTTATGGCCGCATTTGAACCATGATTAATGCCCGAAACCAATAAATCTGGTTTGCGGTCAAGTATGTCATGCAAAGCTAGTTTCACACAATCAGTTGGAGTGCCTGTACATTTGTAGCGTATCAACCCTTCGCGTTCTTCAATTTTTGTGTATCGAATTGGATGCGAAACGGTTATTGCGTTCGATTGACCTGAACGGCCACCATCGGGAGCCATTACTACTACATCGCCAATTTCCATCATTAAACGTGTAAGTACATTTATGCCATTAGCAGTATCGCCATCATCGTTTGTAATAAGTATAAGAGGTCTTACCATTTTTTATTCAGAAATCGTATTTTTGGTTATTGATAAATTCTAATTCTTCGATATTTTTAGTTGTGTGAAAAATAAAAAAACGTATGACAGGATGCTGAAATAAATTATGTCACGTGAGTCAATTACACCTCTGCTTATCGATTTGTAATGTGCGTGTATTCCCATTTGCTCAATTATTTCCATCGAATTTCCCGAGTCAAAAAATGATGTTAAAATATCGAAGCCATAAAAAAGCACAAATGAAACAACAACCGCTATTATAAACGATATAACTTGATTTTTTGAAAGCGATGAAGCGAAAATTCCGATAGCAGTATATACAAATGCCAATAATATTAAGCCAATAAACGACCCCCAAAATGCTCCTGAGTCAACATTTCCTACTGGCTCAGCCAAATACGAAACTATAAAATAGTTCAAAATGGTGGGGATAAGCGCTATTAAAACTAACAATACACTAGCAAAATATTTTCCAAGTAGAATTTGCCATTTGCTAATAGGTTTTGTTACCAGCAATTCCCATGTTCCACTGAGTTTTTCTTCGGCAAATGCACGCATACTAATGGCCGGACATAGAAATAAAAAAAGCCAAGGAGCTATCATAAAAAGTCCATCAACGTTGGCATAACCCGATTCAGGGATATTATACTCACCCGGAATGACCCATAAAAACAAATTAGTGAGAATCAGAAATATACCCACTACTATATAAGCAGTAAGTGAACCAAAGAACGATTTTATTTCTTTTTTTAATATCGAGAACATAAGATAGTAAATATAAACTGCACCCAACCCCTAAAGGGGAGTAAAGAAAAGAAACCATTCGGTACTATTTCACATCCCTTTTAGGGGCTTGAGGTAGATATTGTAAATAATTACATCATTAAAATAAATTCTTAACTTTGCGCTGTCAAAGGTAAACAAAAAATTATGCCTCACAAAGCATCTCTTTTATGAATAAGTTTTTTTTAATATTTGTATTTTCTGTTTTTAGTTTTGTATTACAAGCACAAACCAAAAATAATTTTGCCATAAGAGCTGAGTATATGTATGGTAATATACTGAAACATACCACTCATTTACAAAATTTGGTGAAAGATCCAACTAAAGGTACGGAGCTATCTATCGAGTGGCAAACTATGGGTGAGCAGAATTGGCATCAATACATTGGTTATCCCCGTATTGGGTTGGGTTTGGTGTCGCTCAATTTGGGTAATCCTGATAAACTTGGAAAACTGTATGCTGTTTATCCCTATTTAAATTTCAGATTATTCCATATTCAAGGTTTTGTAATGAACTTAAAAGGTGGTGCAGGAGCCAGTTTTTTGACCAAAACATTTAATAATACTGCAACTGATTTAAACGATTTAAATACTGGTAATGCCGCAATAGGCTCAATATTAAATGTGTATTTTGCTGGTGGGGTTAATTTTATTGTACCTATCGATAAAGGTTTTGCTTTTGTTTCCGACTTTCAGTGGAATCATGCTTCGAACGGTAGTTTTTACCAGCCTAACTCGGGCATAAATATGATTAATGCTAGTGCAGGGATAAGTTATACCCCTTTTTATAAACATGCTTATAGGCCAATTCGAAAACATTTGCGTGATATGCCTCAAAAGTTGAGTTTTGAGTTTGTTGCTTCGGGTGGTGCGCGTGAGTTGTATTATAAGGATGATAAACAATATCCTACGGGCTCTTTTGTAATGGCTGTGTATAGGCCGTTGGGTAATGCCATACGCTTGGGAGTAGGATTGGAGGGTTTTTACGATGGTGTTTACAATGGAAATACAAAATTTCAACGAACTTATCTGAATGAAGATAAATGGGAAAATAAAATTCGAGTTGGAGTTTCGCTACGACCTGAATTGATGTTTGGCCGTTTTACTGCTGGATTGCATTGTGGTGCGTATGTGTATAATCCGCTTAAAAATCTGGAACCGTACGCCGATGCAAAAATAGCAACGCTTAATAAACCAATGTTTTATAAATATGATATTGAAAAGGAAGATGGTTGGTTTTATACACGTGCTTCGTTGCAGTATTCCGCAACTGACAATTTGTTTATTTCGTTGGGATTAAAAACGCATTTGCAAAAGGCAGAATTTATTGAATGGGGTTTGGGATATAAATTTCAACAAAAAGACCCAAAATTTAGACACATCAGGCATTCAAAAAAATAATTACAATGTTGGGATAAGTAATTTCACTTTTGATCATTCTCAGTGTTTTCAGTTTCGTTCCAATAATCTGTTTCTTCTTCCATTTCCTCTTCTTCCCATACTTTTATAGGCTTTTGCGGTCCTTCGTTTCGGAATACGATTGCAATAATTAGTCCTGTAATCAAACCAGCTAAATGTCCTTCCCACGATACGGGGTCGTTTACCGTCCACGGAAAAATATGCCATACCATATTGCCATAAATTAGCGTAACAACCAACGATATGGCTATGAGTGGTACATGCCGGCGTATTAAACCACTGAAAAGCAGAAACGAAGCCATAGCGTAAATCAATCCGCTAGCACCTACGTGCCTGCTTTCACGACCAATAAACCAAAGTATCATTCCACTTACAAACCACAAAGCAATAAAAATTCGAATATTTACAGGTCGGTAGAAATAAAATAAACAGCAACTCAACAAAAAAAACGAGAGTAAATTATTAAATAAGTGACCCCAATTGGCATGTATAAATATATAGCTGAAAATTGTCCAGAGCCAATCCACTTTTCGTGGATATATGCCCGCTTTTGTAAAATCCCATTCCATACCAATTTCCAAAATATAAACCAACAACATAACCAAAGTAAAAGCAAATGGTATAAATGCAATTTTAAATATATATTTAAAAAACGATTTTTTATTGTGCTGAGTCATCTTGTTTAATTGTAGTAAATGTACACAAAAGTACAAGTATTTTATGATTCATAACTTTCAATGTAGAATTAATATGGAATTATTTTGTTTTGCTCGAAAAAGCTATTCTAAAACATGTTTTTTTGTCAAAATATCCATTGTTGGTTTAAAAAAAAATCTTAACTTGCAACACGAATTCAAAGAATATCAAAACCACGCTTATGAGTTACCTGAAATTTGACAAAACTTTACTGATTAATCTCGAGAAATCCTTGTCAAAAGAGATGATTCGTACAAATAGGGCTGGTGCTTACAATAGCACTACGCTGATCGATTGCAATACGCGCAAATATCATGGTCAGTTGGTGCTTCCACTCCCCGAAATTGACGATGCGAATCATGTGCTTTTATCTTCGCTCGACGAAACAGTTATTCAGCATGGAGCTGAATTTAATCTTGGAATACATAAATACAATGGTAATAACTTTAGTCCGAACGGACACAAATACATTCGTCAGTTCGATTGCGAAGTTATTTCGCGTACCGTTTATCGTGTAGGAGGTGTCGTGCTTTCCAAAGAAAGAATGCTGGTGTCGTTTGAACCTCGCATTTTAATAAAATACACTTTACTCGAAGCGCATTCGCCAACCACCCTGCGTTTTAAGCCATTTTTGGCTTTCAGGAGTGTAAATGCATTATCCAAGCAAAACGATACAGCTAAAACCGATTACGCTGAAACTCCAAATGGTATACGTACTTGTATGTACCAAAACTATCCTTGTTTATTTATGCAGTTTTCGAAAAAAAACACCTATCATCATCAACCAGATTGGTACAATAATATTGAATACTACAAAGAGCAGGAACGTGGCTACGATTATCAGGAAGATTTAATGGTTCCGGGTTATTTTGAAATGCCCATTAAAAAAGGTGAAAGTATCATTTTTTCGGCAGGAATTAGTGAAATTTCGCCTCGTAAATTAAGCGAATTGTGGGATGTGGAGCTTCAACGTCGTAGCGTACGCGACACAATGTTTAATACCCTGAAAAATTCTGCTCAGCAGTTTTATAAACGCGAAGGAGATAAAACCTATCTATTAGCTGGTTATCCTTGGTTTGGTGCTCGGGCTCGCGACCAGTTTGTATCACTTCCAGGTTGTACATTAGTAGTTGACCGCATGGATTATTTCGATGCTATTATGCAAACATCCATTCAAGAACTTCGAAGTTTTATGAATAATGATTTGTCAACTATAAAATTACAAAATATTGATGATCCCGATGTGTTGCTTTGGTTTATATGGGTGGTGCAGCAATATGCTAAAAAACAAAGCATAACACTAGCATCGGAACAATATGGAGAATTTGTACAAGAAATAATTGCATTTATTCGTAAACAAAATCATCCACGTTTATTGCTTCAAACCAATGGTTTGCTGTATGTTGATGGAAAAGATAAACCTGCTACTTGGATGAATGCTGTTGAAGATGGCAGACCAATTACGCCACGTACAGGTTATATTGTCGAAATTAATGCATTATGGTACAATGCCTTAAAATTTGCTTCGGAAATTACACGTGTGTCGGGCAAAGAACATGCTGCAGATATGCTTGATTACCAAGCCGAAATAACACGTGAAGCATTTGTAAAAACATTTTGGAATGGTGCATATTTGTACGATTATGTAGATGGAAATTATAATAATCCCGAAGTGCGACCAAATATGATTTTTGCAGTTTCGTTACCTTATTCTACATTGGACAAAAAACAAAAGAAAGCCGTTGTGGATATTTGTACAAAAGAATTGTTAACGCCAAGGGGTTTGCGTAGTTTAAGTCCGAAAAGTGGCTCATATTGCCCTAATTATATTGGTGGCATGCTCGAACGTAACCGAAATTATCACAACGGACCAGTTTGGCCATTTACATTTGGCGCATACAGTATTGCATATCTGAGTATTTATAAAGAAAGTGGCATTTCATTTATCGAACGTATGCTTACAGGTATCGAATCCGAAATGACTGAACTTTGTGTAGGCACAATTCCTGAATTGTTTGATGGAAATCCTCCATTTAAAGGCCATGGCGGAATGTCATTTGCCATGAGTGTGGCTGGTGTTTTAAGAGTGTTGGACGATTTAGGTAACTACAAAAACTAACAAGAGATGAAAGCATTAATGTTTGGGTGGGAATTTCCACCTCATATTTTAGGTGGCTTAGGTACTGCAAGTTACGGCTTAACCAAAGGCATGTCGTTGCAGCCCGATATGAATATTACTTTTGTCATTCCAAAGCCGCATGGCGATGAAGATCAGAGTTTCTTGAAAATTGTTGGAGCTTGTAATGTCCCAGTTAACTGGCGCGAAAACAGTTGGGAATATGTAAATAATAGAATTGGAAGAATGATGCATCCAGATGAATATTTTTGGTTGCGTAATGGCATTAAATACAATTTTTCGCGCATACATACCAACGATCTTGGATGTATTGATTTTTCAGGTCGATATCCTGATAATTTGATCGAAGAAATTGCTAATTATGAAGCTGTTGCAAGTGTTTTAGCACATCAAATGGATTTTGACATTATTCATTCACACGATTGGTTGACATATCCAGCTGGAGTTTTTGCCAAGCAAATAAGTGGTAAACCGCTTGTAATTCACGTTCATGCCACCGATTTTGATCGTAGTCGTGGGCAAGTGAATCCTACGGTATATGGAATTGAGAAACGTGGTATGGATATGGCCGACCACATAATGACGGTTAGTGAACTGACACGTAGAATTGTAATTGAAAAATACCACCAAAATCCCGCAAAAGTAACAACCGTACACAATGCAGTTGAGCCTTTGCCCGATGCCGATTCGTTTACCAAAACACCTCGACGCGATAAAGTAGTGACTTTCCTGGGTAGAATTACCATGCAAAAAGGACCAGAGTATTTTGTTGAAGCTGCCTACAGAGTGTTGCAAAAAACAAGCGGAGTTCGTTTTGTAATGGCTGGTAGTGGCGATATGATGCAAGCTATGATTGATTTGACTGCTCGTCGCGGAATTGCTGATAAATTTCATTTTACAGGCTTCCTCAAAGGCCGTCAGGTGCACGAAATGCTTGGCGAAAGTGATGTTTATATTATGCCTTCGGTGTCGGAGCCATTTGGAATTTCGCCTTTAGAGGCAATGCAAGTGGGTACCCCATCCATTATTTCGAAACAATCTGGCTGTGCCGAAATTTTAGATCACGCTATTAAAACCGATTATTGGGATATTGATGCCATGGCCGATGCCATTTATGCCATTGTAAAATATCCTGCCATGTATTCAAGTCTTCGTAATTTAGGACGCGAAGAGGTTGATAATATTAAATGGTATGATGCTGGATTAAAAGTGAGATCGATTTACGAAAGTGTCATTTAATAATTAACAATTAAAAATTAATAATTAAGAATTAACGATTAATAATTAAGAATAAAGATATACGTTATGAAAAATATATGCTTCTACTTTCAAATTCATGAGCCTATACGGCTGAAACGCTACCGCTTTTTCGAAATTGGACAGGATCATTACTATTATGATGATTTACAGACAGATGAACGCATTGATCATTTGGTTGAAAAATCATATTTAAATGCAAATCGTACCATCGCTGAAATGATTCGTAGTTCAAATGGCAAATTCCGTTGTTCTTATGTAATATCCGGAGTTGCATTGGATCTTTTCGAACAGTATTCGCCAGCAATAATTGATAGTTTCAAGGAATTAGCAAAAACGGGATGTGTCGATTTTTTGGCTGAACCTTACGCACATTCTTTGGCTTCGGTTTTTAAACCTGACGAATTTGAAAAACAGGTAAAGTTACACTCCGAAAAAATTAATCACTTATTTGGTATAAAACCAAGCACATTTTTTAATACCGAACTAATTTACTCCGACGAAATAGGAGAATTAGTTTCCAAAATGGGGTATAAAACCATGATGGTTGATGAAGCAAAGCACGTTATGGGTTGGAAAAGTCCAAACTACGTGTACAAACATGCTTATCTACCAAAATTCAAATTGTTGGTGCGTAACTGGAAATTAAGCGACGATTTAGCGTTCAAATTTAGC
>CAIWIS010000273.1 GCA_903912795.1 uncultured Bacteroidales bacterium | reverse complement strand
TTCAATAACACTATCCGAACTAACAAATCAAATTCAGGCTACAATTCGTCTGAATTTTGCTACATCTGTTTGGATACGTGCCGAGGTAAGTGAGCTACGCGAAAATCAAAACGGCCATTGTTATTTGGAGTTTATTGAAAAAGACATAAATTCCGACGCAATCATTGCAAAAACAAAAGCAATTATTTGGTCTTCGACATTTAGAATGATAAAACCCTACTTCGAAAACAGCACTGGCCAGTCATTGCGTCCTGGTTTAACGCTCTTGGTGGCTGTGCAAGTTGAGTTTAACGGCGTTTATGGTTTTAGCTTGATTGTCAATGACATTGACCCAGCATTTACCATAGGAGAGTTAGCAGCCCGACGTATTAAAATAATTCGGCAGTTAGAAGAAGATGGTATTGCCAATATGAATAAAGAGTTGGAAATGCCTAAAATAACACAGCGAATAGCAATTATCTCGTCGGTTACAGCAGCTGGTTATGGTGATTTTAAAGACCAACTTTTCAATAGTTCAAACAATTTTACATTTTACACAAAATTATTTAAGGCTGTTATGCAAGGTGATCAAGCTGAAAAATCCATTATTTCGGCTTTAGATAAAATATATAACCATGTTGAAAAATTTGATGTTGTTGTAATTATTCGTGGAGGAGGTGCAACTACAGATTTAGCATGTTTCGATTCTTACTTATTAGCTTTAAATTGTGCTCAATATCCGCTGCCTATCATTGCCGGAATTGGTCATCAGCGCGATAATACCATTGTGGATATGGTTGCTCACATATCGCTTAAAACTCCAACTGCAGTAGCTGAGTTTTTAATACAACGTATGCACGAAAGCGAAAATGAAGTTTTAGATGTATTTTACGATATTATCAATATTGTAAAAAACAAAATTAACACTGAAAATCAATTTCTGACAACTATTAGTTGGAAAATGAAACAAAGCTTACTTAATAAAGTTTCTGCCAAATTATTGTATTTAGAAAAACAAAAGAATAGATTACAAACATCTGTAAGGAGTTTAATTAATTACAACACAAACAAACTAGCATTAATAAATAAAACAATTGAAACACACTCACCAGCCTTTTTATTAAAACATGGATATTCAATTACCACCATTAATGGCAAACGTGTAACATCGAAAATTGGCATTAATAAAGGCGATAAAGTTCGAACTTATGTGTCGGATGGTGATTTTGAAAGTACAGTGAATTAGAAAGAAGCGTTATGAGTTTTAAGTTATAAAAGATAAAATTATGTCGAAAATTACGCTCGAGAACATGTCATTTCATTCCTATCATGGTTGTTTGGAACATGAAAAAACTTTAGGAAATACATTTATTGTTACAGTGCAAATGGAAATTGATACTGTTAAAGCAGCTCAAAGCGATGAGTTAACCGATACTCTTAATTATCAGTTAGTTTACGATGTAATAAAAACTGAAATGGACAAGCCATCGAAGCTAATTGAACATGCAGTACAGCGAATTGCAGATAAGATTCAATCAACTTTCAATCAAATAAGCCATCTTAAAATTAAATTATCAAAATTAAATCCTCCTTTAGGTGG
>CAIWIS010000272.1 GCA_903912795.1 uncultured Bacteroidales bacterium | reverse complement strand
TTTGTTGAATTAAAATGTACAAAAAGGGCATTCCATGAATCAGCCTCATTGGTCTGACTGGTCAAATTTTTTATTGCCTCCACAACCATTTTATCCGATTCGGACTGGATTGTATTTGAATCGTCCCAATAATTGCCAGTGCTACCATTAAATTTTGCAACATTAGGGTTAAATATCCATGTAACACGTCCGGGAAATATACCTCGCCCTGTGCCCACCGGCTCATTTGCCACAACTTCCTTTTCGCTGGCAAACAGACTCACATTATTTTGAACCATAAATGTCAAAGCAAATACCATGGTTAAAACAAGAAAAGTCCCGGCCAACAAATACTTTGCTTGTAAGAAATTTTTCTTTGCCTTTTTATAGGCAATAATACTTCCAGAAAGACTCAGCAAGTATATAACCATACTGGACATTATTGGTGCTGCAGCTTGCATACATGGGTAAGATGCACGTTGTGGTTTTGGTATTACTCGTATCAAAAACCAAATAGTGCTCGAAATGCCCAAAAAGAAAAATCCGAACTTAGTTGTAAGTATCTTCTTTGACATTTGCATTAAAGAAACTATAAATAATATGAGTTTTGATTCCATAATAAACTTTGTAACAATGAATAGTAAATAATCGAATTGTAAAAAGTCAATCCGTTTATTAATTTAATAAATTCACTGTACTATCTAACAATTAATTTTTGACTTACAACTGATTTTTTTGAACTTAAAGAAACAATGTAAACACCACTTTTCAGTATTGGATTTAGTGCTATATTTAAGTAAGTAACACCAGCTAAATTTTTCGAATAAAAAACCTGTCCGTTTAAATTTAATATTTTAATTGTCGAAATTCCAGGATCTTTTACATGTATAGAAAGCATACCTTCTTTTGACACTAGATTTGGGTACATATTAAAACTAGAATCATCTACTTTAACATTCTCGATTCCACCTGTTGGTGATGTTTGGTTTGATGGAATGCCGGAAATTTCAATAGCGTCAATTTTGGTTGTCATTTCTCCGGTTTTGCCATGATAGATACGAAACCAGTTGAGTGCTTCAAAATTTGGTGTTCCACCCGATGTGCCGGCTGAGCTAATTTTTAAATTTACATAATTCCAACCGTTTACTAATCCCGTTAAGGTCCAGTTGTATTCAAAAGCATCGTTCTTACCTCCACTACCTAACTCAACCTGATTGTTTGTGGCAAACTTTGTAACGTCGGAAACATAATACCAGAATTTCAACGCGGCATTTGCAGTTGGGATGTTTGGATTAAATGGCTCGAAAACTTTTGAGAATTCGGGTGTGCCACTTCCAACATACTGAAGACTTCCTGTTCCTTGTTTTATATCAGTTGTATTAAGAGTAGAAGTAGCATTCCAACCCGTTGTAGCATCGCAAGCATCTAAAAAATTAATATAAGTTGCAGTAACAGATGACGCATTAGTGGGTGTTTTTAAAGACGTAGACGGATTATAAATATCAGTAATGACCGGAGTGCCTGAATTGATTATCCATTTATTAAAAACCTGACCTGCAGCAGCTTCATCCGAGCTTATGTTAACAACGGAGCCCGCTGCAAAAGAGCCACTACCAGTCCCGCTATTAACAGTTAATGCATGAGGCCCAGCATTTCCATAGGTTGCAGTAATAACTGAATTAGTTGAATTCGCTACAGTAGTGTTTGCATCATAGATATTGGCAATAATGGGTGAACCTGAATTGATAATCCATTTATCGAATGCCAAGCCTACCTGTGGTGCATTTGCTTTTATAGTTACCGGAACGCCGGAGGTGTAACTACCACTGCCTGAGCCTCCATTTACGGTAAGTGAGTAAGACTGTTCCCAGCTTGCTTCGAGTTTATAATTCGTA
>CAIWIS010000271.1 GCA_903912795.1 uncultured Bacteroidales bacterium | reverse complement strand
TTGGTGCAAATGATATAATAGATGCCTGGCGTGGACACATTGCTGAGCATATTGTAGCACAAGAATTGTTAGCTTCAGGTTTTAGTGTTCTGGCTAAGCGAAATTTTTGGGTAAGAGATAAAAAAGGTGCTGATGCCGAAGTTGATTTTGTAATTCAAATCGACAACAACATCATACCTATCGAGGTTAAGGCCGGGCATAACGCTAAACTAAAGTCTTTACACATTTTCATGGATAATGTAAACCACCATACCGCTATTCGGGTGTGGTCAAAGCCTTTCTCTATTGACAATGTAGTTACATATTCCGGTAAGGAGTTCATGCTTTACAACATTCCTTTTTATTATGTATCAAATATTGAAAAAATAGTAGCGTTGAAATAAATTATAGATGCTATTTTAATTAAATATTCTCGAATTTCACTCCGCAACAAAGCAAGTAAAAATTGCCAGGTTGTGGAGTGTTTTATTTGCTCCAAAAAAATAGTTATCTTTGTGGCTCAAAAAATTAAACGTATTTCCGCATGAATATTTCGTATAACTGGCTGAAAAATTACATCAATACTGACATTGATGCTGTTGAACTTGGTAAAGCGCTTACATCCATTGGTCTTGAGGTAGGTAGCGTAGATGAAGTACAAACTGTAAAAGGTGGTCTCGAAGGTTTAGTAATTGGCGAGGTGCTAACTTGCGAAGCACACGAAAACTCTGATCACCTGCATGTTACAACCGTAAATATCGGTTCTGGTGAACCGCTGCAAATTGTGTGTGGAGCACCAAACGTGGCTGCCGGACAAAAAGTAGTTGTGGCAACCGTTGGTACAACTTTGTATGCAGGCGAGGAGAGTTTTTCCATTAAACGTTCAAAAATTCGTGGTGTTGAGTCCATGGGAATGATATGTGCTGAGGACGAAATTGGTATTGGAACCAGTCATGCTGGCATTATAGTTTTACCAGCCGAAGCTATTCCGGGTACATTGGCCAAAGATTATTACGGCATTAAAAGCGATTATCTGATTGAAGTAGACATAACACCTAACCGTGTTGATGCGGCTTCACATTATGGTGTAGCACGCGATTTAGCTGCTTATTTTGCATTGAAAAACCCTGACATTAAACTTTCAAAACCTTCGGTTGACGCTTTTAAAGTTGAAAATACAAATCTTACTATTCCAGTTAAAATTGAAAATTCGGAGGCTTGTCCGCGTTATTCAGCAGTTACCATTTCGGGCGTAAAAGTAACCGAATCGCCCGATTGGTTGAAGAATGCTTTATTAACAATCGGACTTCGACCTATCAATAATATTGTGGATGTTACCAATTATGTATTGCACGAATTGGGACAGCCGCTGCATGCATTTGATGCCGGTAAAATTACTGCAAACGAAGTACATGTTAAATGTATGCCCGAAGGAACTTCTTTTGTAACGCTCGATGGAGTTGAACGTAAGTTAAATGCTGCCGATTTGATGATTTGCAATGGCGACACGCCTATGTGTATCGGCGGTGTGTTTGGTGGATTAACTTCGGGAGTAACCGAAACTACTCAAAATGTATTTTTGGA
>CAIWIS010000270.1 GCA_903912795.1 uncultured Bacteroidales bacterium | reverse complement strand
CAGAGGTGTTAATCACGATAATATTCTAAATACCTCTTACCCAATTAATGAAAACTGGGATGCTAAACCTCCAAAAATTGTATGGACGGTTGAAACGGGAGAAGGTCATGCTGCACCCGCAATTTATAATGGATTGGTCTATTTTATCGATTACGATGAAAAAGACAAAGCTGATGTATTGAAATGTTTTTCGCTCGAAACCGGAAAAGAACTTTGGCGACGTTGGTATAGCGTACATGTAAAACGAAATCACGGCATGTCGCGTACCATACCAGCAGTAAACGAAAACTATGTAGTTACGATGGGGCCACGCTGCCATGTGATGTGTGTGGAACGACTTACCGGCAATCTACTTTGGGGAATTGACCTCGAAAAACAATACAAAACTGAAACGCCTCTTTGGTATACAGGGCAATGTCCGATTATTGAAAACGATGTGGCAATAATTGCTGTGGGCGGTTCGTCGCTAATGATTGGCGTAGACTGCAAAACCGGAAAAGTGCTTTGGGAAACCCCTAATTCCGAAAAGCGTAAAATGTCTCACTCATCCATTTTACCTTTAACCATTTCGGGTAAGAAAATGTATGTGTATGCTTCCATTGGCAGCATTTTAGGCGTTTCGGCAGAACCAACCGATGCTGGCAAATTACTTTGGGAAATAAGCGATTGGGCGCCTTCGGTAATTGCACCAATGCCTGTTTATCTGGGAAATAACCGCATTTTTGTAACTGGTGGTTATGGAGCAGGTGGAGCAGTGATTCAGATTTCGGGAAGTAATGGAAATTTCAGCGCAAAACTCGAAAAAAAAATCCGACCTCACGAAGGTCTTGCTTCCGAACAACAAACACCCATAGTATTTAACAATAAAATTTATGGAATTTCGCCCAAAGATGCAGGCTCGAATCGAAATCAGTTTATTTGTTACAATACAACCGATGTAAAAACTCCTGTTTGGCAAAGTGGGAAAGAGCATCGTTACGGACTTGGGCCATATATGCTGTTGAATGATAAGTTCTTAATTTTGAGTGATGAGGGTGTGTTGACCATGATTTCAGCAAAGGCAAATGGATTTGAATTGATAAATGAGAAAAAAATGCTCGAAGGACAAGATGCCTGGGGCCCTTTTGCGTTTGCCGATGGCTATTTAATATTGCGCGATTCGAAGAAAATATATTGTGTAGATTTGAAATAAAGACAATAGACAACGGACAACAGAAAGTCAAAGGACGAAAGCAAGAACTAAAATAACTACTTAATAACAATTAATAACGCGAAGCAAATAACGGCGAAGCCAAAATAACGCACGAAGTGCAAATAACAGCGAACTTGCCAGCGGCAGGCAGGGCCAAAAGAACATGAAACAAAACAACATTTTAACATATTCACTCGTTGCTCTGGTAATTATTGCACTAATTATCCTGGGTTATTTTTTCATAAAACCTAATCATAAAGGTATCGAAGAAAATCCGTATTCAATGAAAATGGATAGTTTGGGTGAGATACCTACAGCTAAATTT
>CAIWIS010000269.1 GCA_903912795.1 uncultured Bacteroidales bacterium | reverse complement strand
AGCTACCGGCACCGGCGATATATGCATTAAAGCGTTTGAATACCTTGAACCTGAATTAGCTTATGGAGTTGACATTTCGGACCAAATGATGGA
Organism: uncultured Bacteroidales bacterium; assembly: GCA_903912795.1. Lineage (GTDB taxonomy): Bacteria > Bacteroidota > Bacteroidia > Bacteroidales > Paludibacteraceae > Paludibacter. Next base: position 6,501 of record CAIWIS010000269.1, on the reverse strand, counting down.
AGTTGGTAAACAAAAAGTTGAAAAAGCGGGTTTAACAGGGAAAATTACGTTCGAAGTGCAGGATTGTGCTACATTGACATTTGCAGATGCCACTTTCGATGCTGCAACCATATCGTTTGGCATACGTAACTTCGAAAAACTGGATGAAAGTCTTAAACAAATCTATCGTGTTTTAAAAACGAATGGTAATTTGATGATTTTAGAAATGAATGAACCACAAAAAGGATTATTATTAGCTGCTTACAAGCTCTACACAAGGGTTTTTGTAAGTCTAACTTCACGTATACTTTCAAACGATTCAAAAGCTTACGACTACCTACAACAATCGATGCATGTGTTTGCAAGTGGCGAAAAACTTATTAAAATACTTGAGAACAATGGATTTAAATTGGTTAAATACCACAAGTTTACATTTGGAGTTTGCAGTATGTATTTAGTTCAAAAAACGGCCTAATTTTCCTTACCTCGTAAAAGATTAATGTTTCCTTTACGATTATACTTTTCGCCATCAGCTCCAAGTGCTTCAATAACATAATAATAAGCACCAGTGCTCGCAGGTTTTCCATTAATTTTACCATCCCAGCCTTTTTGAGGATCGGTCCAGTAATACACTTTTTGTTGCCAACGGTTAAAAACCCAGCACCTAAACTCAACAATTGACTTATATGCCACTCTGAATTCATCATTCATACCATCGCCATTCGGTGTAAAAACACGTGGAACTTCCAATTTTGACTCTACAATTTTTATGGCTACCGAATCGCTATTTCTACAATTTGCATTGCTTGTTGTAAGCTTTACATTATACAAACCAGCTTCCGAAAACGTAAATCGCAAATCCTGATCGTTACGAGTAAACAGCAAACTTTTTTCTTTGAAAATTTGCCATTGATAAAACTCAGCCACAGGAATATTGGCATTGCTGGCAAACACAACTTCGAGCGGTGCCGAAGCAGTAGTGATATCTGCTTTATCAGGTCGATCCGCTTCATTTATTTCAATACGTGTAGTAGCATTAGAAACAATATGACATTCTGTTTTTACAGCACTATAAAAGTTCGATTCTACCTCAACCGCTGTTCGACCTAAATCTTTTGCAAAATTATCACCAAGTAGTTTAAACTTGGTATCGCTCAAAGGAGGATTTAATACTGTTAATTTAGTAGCAGGTAAAACAAAATCCACTTTTACTTCGGCATCATTCCATTTTTTATTGCTCCATTCTTTGCTTGAATATACTAACTGAAAAGAGCGTGGAGCAGTTTTAACTTGATTTTGAGGTGTTTTATATTGAATTGGCAATACTGTAGCACTTACATCAATCACTAGTTCAGCACATTGCTCCTTGGGTTTATCTTCAGGAACTAAAGTTGTTAACACAGGCAAATAATTTGTATAATCAACAACCCATATTGAAGTTTTTTTGCCGCCTTCTTCCTCTAAAATATACCCAGTTGCATTTTCAATATTAAAATTTTCGTTCGGAGTTTGCAACGTAATGGGAGTTACTAAATTTTCGTACCTATACCACTTCACTTTATCTGCATTTACTCCATTAAAAATAATTGCTGTTTGAGAATTAATACCATCAAAAACAAACAAAAAATCGATGCCTGGCATAGTATCGTACATTTTGTAAGTACCAGTAGCAGTTAAAGCTGACTTAACATACAAAAAACTTAGTATAAAAATTGAGAACAACAAAAAACGCTTCATATATAAAAATTAATTAAGATACTTATTGGGTTCAGTACTTCAAATACTGATTTTAAAGATACAAATGTACAGCTTTCTATTTAAAAACAAAAAAAAATGGCAATTATTGCCGTAATATAAATTCAAACGTTTATTTTTAGTAAATTTGCAGTTTAAATTGAATTCGGAACAGTTATTGAGTCATAATTTCAGATTTAATCATCAAATTTCAAACTTACATCTTAAAAACGTTTAATTAAAAAAATACCATAACGAATGAAAGCACTTAATTCATTTCTGATAATTATATTTCTTATTATATGTGAAGGACTTAGCGCACAAAACCAGAACTATCAAATAAAAAAGATTGCAGGCAAGGAGTATATTTTATATCCTGTACAAGCTGGTGAAGGACTTTATGGTATAGCACGTAAGTTTGAAGTAACTCTCGATAAATTAAACGAATTAAATCCAGATGCTGCTAACGGATTAACAACAGGACAAATTCTGTTAATTCCTTCATCGAAAAAAACAAAAACTGAAGTAGTTGAAAATAACAAAACCGAAAAATCGACAGTTTTAAAATCCGATATAGCTGAAACTAACTTTATTGAGCATTTGGTCGAAAAAAAACAAACCCTTTTTGCTATTAGTCGCAAGTACGACATATCAGTGGATGAATTAAAAAAACTCAACCCAGACCTTGAAAATGGTTTAAAAACAGGTATGACTCTCCGCATTCCATGCAACAAATCCATGGATGATAAAAAACACAAGAATAAATGCAAAGATAAAAGTGAAGTTGAAACCAAGAATATACAAGTAGCAGAAACGCCAAAACCAATTGAACCTGAAATAGTTAAAGCAAAACATACCGTTGATGATGTAAGATACTTAACACGGATAGTTCAAAATGTTAAGCCTAACAATACCCCTTTGAAAATTGCAATTTTATTGCCATTGGTTATCGAAAACGCTAAAACAGATGCCGTAAATGAGCGTTTTCAGGAATTCTATGCCGGATTTCTCTTGGCAGCTAACGAAGCTAAAAATAAAGGCGTATCCATTGAAATTTACACATTCGATACCGAAAAAACAGAAGATAAAATTATTGAAGTACTTCAAAATCAAAAGCTAAAAAATGTAGATTTAATTATTGGACCAGCTTATACCAATCAAATTTCGTTGGTAAGTGAATTTGCAAAAGAGAACAAAATTAATTGCGTTATTCCATTCTCGTCGAAAGTAGCCGACTTGGCTACTAACCCTTATTTGTTCCAGTTTAACGCTACCAATTATGTTGAAACTGAGTATTTATGTAATTTATTGAATAAAAATACAAAACCAGAAAATATTGTATTTATTGATTTGGCAACTGTAACTGCCAGTGATAGTGGATTTGAGTTTTCGCAAAATTTAAAAAATTCACTATCAGCCAAAAATAAACCATTTCAAGTAATTGATATGGCTACAGAGCAGCTAGTTCAATCGTCAACTGTTTTTGATAAAGAGAAATCGAATATTATAATATTCAATACTGATAAATTTTCGGGCATTTTTCCTTATTTGAGTTTTTTAAACTCGAAAGCCATGGAATATGACATACAACTTTACGAACAATTCAGTTGGAAAAATCAAAATGCACAAGTTAAATTTAAATCATTTAGCATAGCGCCATTTAAACCCTTAATAAACGACGAAGATTTAAAACAATACAACAGCTTGTTTAACAGTAATTTTGGTTGGAAAAAATCTTCGAACAATCCACAATACGATGTATTAGGATATGACTTAGGCAATTACTTTATAGCTTTACTTTACGAGTTTGGACCACAGTTTAGTTGGGATAAAAAACAGCTTCCATTGGCATCGGGTATTCAATCGTTTTTAAAATTTGAGCGCAACAATGTAACTTCAGGTTTTGTAAACAAGCAATTATATCAGCACGAAAAATAATGAAAGTTATTATTTAGATAATATTAAAATGATAATGAAATTTAAAAATTTGTCAGTACTAGCTGTTTTATCTTTTGGCATACTATTTTCGAACAACGCCCTAGCGCAACGAAAAAATTTTACTACAGAGAAATACTGGGGGATAAATGCAGGAATGACAGGTTCGATGGTTGGATTCAAACCAACTGTTAATCAATCGTATTTATTGGGAAATAATGGAGGAATTGTTTTTAGATATATTAATGACAAAAGTCTAGGATTTCAGACTGAATTAAATTATTCACAGCGAGGCTGGACTGAAAAGGACGGACTTTTTTCTAAACAATTGAATTATATTGAATTGCCAATTTTGACTCACTTTAATTTCGGAAGAAACTTTAGGGTATTTTTCAATATCGGACCAAAATTAAGCTATTTAATTTCGGAAAAAACGCTCCTAAATAATACCGTAAACTCTACGCAAGAACAACACATTAAGGCTACTGAACGTCCATTTGAGTATGGTTTAGTTGTTGGAACTGGATTTTATATGCGCATAAAAAAACAAGTGTTTCAGGTAGAAGCTCGTGCCAATTATGGAGCCGTTGATCTCTATTCTAACGCAGCAAGCGACTATTTTGATGCTTCAAACAACATGAATGCCTCAGTCAATTTTAGCTGGTTATTACAAACCAAATAAAAGCAGTTTACTAAGTTCGTGCGCTACATAAATCTTCCATAACTTTTTCGAGCCGCAACAATCTAGTTTTTTCTTGTTTAGCACTCATTATCCAATGTGTAATCGTTTTACGAAACGAAGGAGTTTTCAAGTAAAAACAATCCCAAGCCAACTTATTTTGTTTAAAATGATTCGCAATAACGTCATCAAACTGTACTTTTTTATTTTCGAATGAATATATACCCGATTTTTGTTCCTTTCGGTAACTAAATGCCTTTAAACCAGCTTCAGTCATTAAACCAGCTTTAGTAAGATGTTCTACTTTTTTAATGTTTATATCGCTCCAAATACTTGATTTACGACGAGGAGTAAACCGTATACAGTAGCTCAATTCATCTAAAGATTTTCTAATTCCATCAATCCAACCAAAACAAAGTGCCTGATCCACAGACTCTGACCAAGTTAATGAAGGTCTTCCTGAATTCACTTTATAGTAACCTACTATCAATTCCGTTTCTTTTTCATAATTGTTCTCTAGCCAAATTCTAAAGTCATTTTGATTCGCAAAAAAAGTAACGTTCATAATTTATTATTTATGGTTAATAACAAACTTCTCGGCCTCTTCTAATACATTGAGTTTACCAACATCAATCATTTTATAATCAACAGGCACAAAACTCAGAATATTATTTTGCTTCATATTTTCCAAATAAAAATCCATAATTGGGAATTTCTGAGGATATGACTCCATTATGTTAAATACCTGTGGTGAAAGAACTTGAATACCCGAAAATGCAAACTTAGCAAAACGTTCAGGATGTTGAAAGTCCAATGGTTTTGTTTCGCCTGTCTTTTCATTAATCCAACCACGCAATCTCAAATCGTCGTCGAAAAGCAAATATCTAAAAGTATCGCGCTTACTAACCACAAGCGAAGCTAATGGATTAGTGCGCAGATGCTGATGATACAGTTCTTTTAAATTTAGGGTAGACAAAATATCTACATTATGAACTAAAAATGGTTTATTATCATTGAAAAAGGAAGCAGCTTTTTTAATACCACCACCAGTATCGAGCAACAATTCTCGCTCATCGGATATTTCAATCCGAATGCCAAAAGCATTATTTACTTTAATAAAATTGATAATTTGATCTGGAAAATGGTGTACATTTATCAAAATCTCGTCGAAACCCTGAGCTTTAAGTTTCAGGATTACATGTTCCAGCAAAGGTTTACCAGCAATGGGCACCAGGGCTTTAGGTAAATTATCGGTAATAGGTTTGAGGCGGGTACCAAGACCTGCTGCAAAAATTAGAGCTTTCATTTAAATAATATTTTCTTTGAAAAGCAAAGTTAGTAATTATTGGCGAAAACAGTGTACATTTGCAGTTCAAAATTCAAATCAAATGTCGAGATATACCTTACGCGAAGAAAAAGCAAACACTTTAACTCATGCCATTGGCATTCCATTTGGCATAATTGTATTTTTTCTGTTTTTAAAAAACAATCTAACATCAGACAATTACTGGCTATTAATCAGCACTTTGGTTTATGCCACATTTATGACTTTCTCGTATATTACTTCAACGCTTTATCATAACCAGCGTGCCGAAAGCAAAAAACTATTACTTCGGAAGTTCGACCATGCAGCCATTTACCTACACATAGCTGGTTCGTACACACCATTTACATTAGTAGTATTACGTAACGAAGGCTATTGGGGCTGGTCACTTTTTGGCATAATTTGGCTTGCTGCTTTGGCAGGAGTATTACTTAGTTTTGCCAAACTAAAAAACGCAAGTAAACTCGAGACTGCTTGTTATGTAGCTATGGGTTGGGTTGTTATAGTTGCATTTAAACCACTTATCGATGTACTTTCCGCCTCAGACTCCATGCCTGTTTTTTGGTGGCTAGTAGCAGGTGGAGTTTTTTACACAGTAGGCGCAGTAATTTATTCACTCAAAAAAGTTGAATTTATGCATGCTGTTTGGCATTTTTTTGTGCTTGGTGGTAGCGTTTGTCATGCCATTGCTATCAGTTTAATAAATGCTTAATTAACATAAATACTACTTCAAAGCATTAACCTCAATAGCTTTCAGCAAAAAGTCAGGCGCTTTGCAAGGCTTCCAATCGTTTAAACCCACAAACGCAATTTCAGTTTCGGCTTCGTTAATCAATTCATTTTGTTCGTT
>CAIWIS010000268.1 GCA_903912795.1 uncultured Bacteroidales bacterium | reverse complement strand
CCCATGAGTTATAAGTACCCGTATTGTATAAGTAAACGGTTGCTTCCATATCGCTTCCAAATTCAATTTGACGAATATCAATAGCTGCTGTATATGGATTTGCTAGTAAATGTTGTCCGGGATATTTTGCACCTGTTGTTTTTGCTAATTGATTTGAGTTGAAATTTTTGTTTACCAATTCACCCTTGAAAGCGAAGGTACGAGATGTAGAATGACAAATTTCATATCCATAGAATGGAGTTAAAGTTGAATCATTATATCCTCTATTTGTATTGTCATTATATAACTGTTGCCAATAGGTGTAAACATCTCCTGGTTCATTCCATCTGCGAATAAATCCCTGATTTACAACATCCCACGGAATACCTGATTCAGCACTAGGAATAAGATTGAAAGTTGGATAAGCATTAATAGCACGTACAGGTACTCCAAAGTATTGCCAATTGTACTTGCTACCAGTTGCATTTGATAAATTCCAAGTTGCTTTCGAATACATTTCTACAGTTGCTGGAACAGCATTTACCTCACTATTGTAGAATATCAACGATCCATTTGCTTGTGTTGAACTTGATTTTATAACCAATCCATTTTCGCCAGCCGAATTAGTCACAGTGCCCGATACTGTCATTGTGCGTGTAGTATTGATTGTGAATAGTTTGCCTGTATTGATAGTTAAATTGTTGTTCAATGTAAAATCGGTATTCAAATTAACACCTGCGGTATTATCAATTGTCATATTGTATGCTTTGTTATCCAAAAATACATTATTCTCGATTGTTTGAGCCGTAGTACCACCATAAATAAAGTTTGGCGAATTTAAATAAGCGTCGAAACGACCTGTAGTAGAACTGATAGTATTTAATAAACGTACTGTACCATTAAGTGTTACATGATTGGCATTGTTTACTTCCAAGTTAAATACTTCGTTATTGTAAAACGAACCACTAGGAATATTTTGAGCACTTGCACCTGCAAATATCACTTTTGAACTTGCTGCCGAAGCATCAATTTGTGCACCATTTGTAAATTGCAGTTCGCCTTTCACTGTCAAAACTTTGCCGTTAGTTACCACTCGGTATGTACCTTGTGCATTAATAATGTTGGTTACAGAACGGTTAATATCCATTATACAATGTCTTACCGGAACAGGATCAAACTCAATAGTTGCATCAACATCAGGAACTAAATTACCTGTCCAGTTCGATGCAGTTCCCCAATCGGTAGAGTTTGTACCTTTCCATTTGTTTACATTGCGTTCCCATGCACCCATAGTAGGCGCAGTTGCTGGGCGTGAAAATGCTCCATAATCTGACGCAATACCTGTACCTGTTGCAGCTGTAAGAGTTACTCCAACTTTGTAATCGGTTGCGGTAGTTGAACCTCCGTTTACAAATGTAGGATTAGTAGTATTGCTATTTGTGTCGCCTAAAGTGGATGTTCTTAAAGTTGCTAAAGTTCTGGTTGCTCCATTCCATAATCCTACAACTGTCCCTGTTCCATTTACGTAATAATTATTATAATCAGTAGTTAATCCTGCTGTGCTATTGGTAGCATAACCTATACCAGCATTGTAAACATTAGGAGTGGAATTAGTTCTGGTATTTGTGAAAATATTATTACGGTAGTTGCGTGTACCTAATGCTAAGCCCGAATACATAGCATAAGAGAAAAATGCACCTGATGTTGCTCCGCTAATATAAACTGTATTATAATAGGCATTACATGTTTGACTTGTATTATTTAAATCGTAAATACCATAAATCAAATTATTTGTAGCGTTGCCCAAGCTAATAATATTGTTCGAATATGTTGTGTTTCCTGAACTTACAAATATGCCTATAAGGGAGCTTCCAGCGTTTGTAGCACTTAAACTATGTATAAAGTTTTGAGCTACAGAGTTTGTGCCCGAAGTTGCACCTCTATAATATATACCAATAACTGAGCCAGCATAACTTGCATAAGTGTTACTGAGCGAGTATATTACATTGTTAGTTATAGTTCTATTAGCAATGGTATTAATAAGATTTATACCAATAGCTGAAACTTCTAAGTCGTTGGCTGTATTAGCATTTGCAATTGTTAAGTTACGAATTGTATTGGCATTTACAGTATTAGCTGTACCATCGGTAATTAAAATACCATTTATTCTACCACGTGTGCCTATTGTAGTGTTTGTGGTACTGTTAGTTGTGTTTGCAATCGTGTTTTCATTAATTGTTATAGCACCTGTTCCATCCGATTTAATTGCATATACAGTTTGAGCATTGCTTGTTGAACCTGAACTGGCGTTAACACTTTTAGCAGTTGCAGTACTACCAATGGTATTTTTAAGAATTGAAGTGGTACCAGCAGTTGCAGTTTTGTTTATACCTACAAAGTTTGTGGCATTTGTACTTGCATTGGCCGCAGTAATAGATCCAATATTATTGTTTTCGACTTGAACTGTACCTGTTGAAGCAATATTGATACCAAAAACAGTTCCCTCACTTGTTGTAGCACTTGTAGCATTTGTAATGGCTAATGATCCAGTTCCTGTAGTTGCTCCTAATGTGTTTCCTGCTATTTTTCCAACATTTACAGCGCCACCAGCAACGTGTATGCCATACCAATTGGCATTGGCCGAATTTCCATAGCTAATATTTTTAATGATATTTCCATCAATTGTACTTGCAGTACTTGTGCCTGCGTTGATATATATGGCATTAAACTCATTATTATTTGCATTTGTTTTTGTCCAGGTACCTGCGGCAGATGCTGCATTACCTCCAATAAAATTAGACGAAATAACATTGGTGTTACTATTGGTGTCATCAATATTTATTACTCTGTAAGCAGCTGTTGATGAAGGTGCAAACGAAGTAGTTTCGTAAAAACTATTTCCCGAAATAGTAGTAGCATTACTATAAGCTTGTATATTTACACCAAACGAAGCAGATGCTGGTCTAAAGAAATCAAAAATTTCATTCGATTGAATTTTTGTACCTGTGTTTGCAAAACCAATTGCTCCTGCAGAATAAACTACATTTACAGGCCGATTAGTAGCACTTAGCGATGTGATTTTATTGTTTGTAATCACATTATTGTTGTTACCCGAAACTGACGATGCAGAACCTATAATTATTGTTCCTGTAGCTGTACCAGTAGCACCACCTTTCACTAAACAATACCGAATAGTATCACTTGTAGCTGTATTGCTAAATCTAAATGTTGATGTTCCAGCAGTTGCTGATGTACTGTTGTTGATAAATGTAAATGCGTATGCATCATCGGTTCCATTTACTCTACCATCAAATGTAACTTTATCCGAGCCGTTTAATTCAACCATGGGTGTTGCTAAATCTCCAGTAATAGTAATACCTGTACGTGCAGGGTAAATTAAAATACGAGAATAACTTGCTGCTCCAGTGCCACTTGCATTTAAAACTGCCGATGCTGTTTCTGTAGTATTACCACGGAATTTGATAATCATATCGCCGGTATATGTGCCTGCATTAATAACATCAAAAGCACCTTTAAGTGTAGGATATGCATTTCGGTAAGTATCGCCATTCCAAATTTCGACAGGATTTGCAAAAAATTCCCATGCGCCCATTGTTGGAGTTACACGATTCACATTATCAAAATCAGTTGGGATTGCAGCCAAGGTTGTACCTGTTAATTGTACATTTGTTTGATAATCTACTGGCTGAGTTCCTCCTAAATTAACTAATTGAGGGTCTGTATTTAAACTGTTGGCATCATAACTAGTACCTGTTTTCCAAGCGGCAAAGGTATCGTATGTTGTACCACCTACTCTACCAAATTGTTGTGCAAATTGATAATCGTTGTAGTTGAGTGTAACATTGGTTGTACAACCAAGATAAATAGCAAAGTGCGAAATTAGTCCAGAGCTATTTATACGACCATCCCACCATATATTGTTACGTATATCGAGTGAAGAGGGACAATTCAACGATCTAAATGCATAGGAATTTGAAGTACCACTTGTTGCAGTTCCTGTAAGGTAAATAGTATTGTGATAAATTTTACCAGCATCGTTAGTACCTGTCCAGATGCCCCAGATTGAGCAACCAATGGTAATGTTACTACCTAAATAAACAATATTGTTAGAAGCTATGTAGCTACCATCGAAAAGCGAAATACCATGCAAATATGTGCCTGTTGAGCCATCAGTAGGAACTACATAGGTGTGTACAAAATTTCTTGAAATTATGGCTTCAATATCATCTGGACCATCATAAAATATACCATACATCTCAGTTTTACCTGTGGCGGTTGTTTCAATATTGTAAATGGTGTTTTTGTTGATCGATTGGGCATTGCCCAATGTATTGCTAATAACCGATATGCCTACAATTGCTGCATTTGGGAAATTAGCACCATTGGATAAACCTGTAGTGTTCAGTTTGAAAACGGTATTGCTTTCCACAGTATTAGCTCCATCGTTCGTGAAAATACCACGAGTACGGGAAGATAATGTTGTTTCAGTGGTACTATTTGTTAGGTTCGAAACAGTATTGTTCGAAATGGTAATAGCACCAGTTCCAAGATTATAAATGCCATATAAAATTTGAGAATTGCCTGTTGCTGCTGAGCTTGTTTGAATACTATTTGCAGTTACCGCACTACCTATTGCATTGTAAGTGGCTGTAAACGAACCTGCACCTGCCGTTTTATGAATTCCATAAAAATTGGCTGCATGCGCTCCATTGGCTGTAGCTACCGTAATACTTCCAATGATATTGTTCGAAACCGTCATTGTAGAGGTTGAAGCAACATAAATACCATAAAACGATGCACCAGTAGCCCCAGCTGTGAAAGTGATGGCTCCTGTTCCTGTTGTTTCGCCAATAACATTTGCTAGCGCAGTTCCAACACCAACAGTACCACCGGCAATATTAATCCCAATCCAGTTGGCACCTCCTGAGTTTGCATAACTAAAGCCATCAATTATGTTGTTTTGTAAACTATTGTTGGTTGTTCCTACATTCATATAAATAGCTTCAAAGCCATTGTTGAATGCATTTGTTTTTGTCCAGGTGCCTGAAGCATTAGCCGCACTACCACCAATGAAATTTCCAGTAATTACAAAATCGTTACCCGATGTGTTGTCAATTCGAATCACATCATAATCTACCGAGGCAGTTGGTACAAACGATGCAGTTTGGTAAAAACTATTATCAGTAATACTAAAACCCGACGAAAATGAACTAATCATGATCCCATTAGAGGCTGCTCCTAGCCTCAAAAAATCGTATATATTATTGTTTCGAATATAATTCTGATTGTTGATATATCCCGAAGCACCAGCCGAATATATAATATTTGTTGGTCTATCTGAAGAGCTAACACCTTTTAAATTGT
>CAIWIS010000267.1 GCA_903912795.1 uncultured Bacteroidales bacterium | reverse complement strand
CTATCGGTAAATATATTGAAATTTCGACTTGAATTTGCATCAAAAACATCGGCACCATCTACACGGTCGAAAACAGCATCATCGGGATAAAGTACAAACTTTTTCGACGATGATTTACCGTCCGAGTATGTCTGACGAATGGTGGCTGACAAGCGATAATAATTCTGAATTTCGGCATCATCCAATAATTTTACATCAAAAACAAACTTAAAATTCCGAACATATCCTAAAGTATCGATTCGCTTATTATGCTGATTATCAATGGTATCGTGCGTCATATAGGTATTGAAAGTTGCTATTCTCGACGAATCAATACTAGTCAAACTAGCCATGCCAGGAACCAAGGTTTGAGCCGTTACATTTGCGCCAGTTGCAACCCTACGAGCTGTAATTTTAACCCTCTCGCCCACTTTTGTGCGATACGTACTAACATAATTACTTCCTTTGAGTTTGAGAGTTTCTTTAAAAATGCCATTGATATAAAGATTCACTTCCAGGTCTTTAACCGTCACAAAATCGGCATCGGGCTCTAAAAAGAAACGGCTATTCGTGAAATTTGCTTTCACAAGTGAATCGGGCGAAACCAAACAATTCAGCACCAAATTATTGGACAATTGCTGCGCATCGAAGTTGATTTCGTTGATACAGGATGTAAAAACGGAAAACAATATTGAAATAACTAATATTTTAATTTTGAAATACATACAGTGTTTTATCAAAATTTATAACTATAACTTACCGATGGTATTATTGGAAAAACAGTGATTTTATTGAAAGTCCGTTTTGACACGAGTAAGCCTGTTATTGGGTCGTTGTATTTATTGGTTCTTACAAATAAATAAAACGGATTCATGCTATTCGTAGCATTATAAATACTGATATTCCATGTTCGTTGACCGTATTTTAATTGCTTGTGAAAATTACACCCAGCATCAACTCTAAAATAATAGGGTAATTGATAATTGTTTCGTCTCGTAAAATAAGGCAACTTGCTATCGAACTCCGAAAAGCCTTTGTAATTTTGCAACGGAAGTGTTACGTAATTTCCTGAGCTGTATTTAATTGTACCCGATAAATCGAATTTTGCTCCAAACCTGTGCGAAACCACCAAACTTATGTCATGCCGCCTATCGTACTTTGCTGGAAAAGGATTTCCTCCATTCAATTTTTGATCGGACCGATTAAAAATGCGTTCGGTTTTGGACCATGTATATCCTATCCATCCGGTAGTTTTCCCAACCGTTTTTTGCGCCAAAAGCTCCAATCCATAGGCTCGTCCATCGCCTGATACTATCTTACGTTCCCAGCCCGCCGATGATTCGAAAAAACTTGCACCATCGGTATATTCAATCAAATTGATCATGGTTTTAAAATAAGCTTCGACCGAAAAATCAATTGTGTTTTTATAATTGTAGAAAGTACCCACCGAATATTGTACCGATTTCATGGGTTTTACGCTTGCAGTAGCTGGTACCCACAAATCGTTGGGCAAACTGAAATTATTGTAAGCCAACAAATGTACAAATTGCTGCATGCTTGCAAAACCAGCTTTAACTGATAAGGATTCGGTAAGCAAGGCCCGCATACTTATACGTGGCTGCAAGGATTGATAGCTTGTGTTTTGTACAAAAAAAGAAGCAAAATGTAGTCCTACGTTGGCTTTCAGAAAAGAATTTATGCTCCAATTGTCTTCGGCATAAAACATCAATTCGTTCGTATTAATGGCGTTGTTGCCAATCACCGTGTCGGTTTGCGCTGTAGGAACTTCAGTTTCAGATTTTAATTTATCAACCGAGATTCCTGGTTTAAAAATATGATGCGTATAAGCCGTTCCAAATTTTATGTCGTGTTCGGGAGCTGGAGCATAATCAAACTCCGTTTTAAAGCCATAATCGGTAATTCCCGATGTGTATTCGAGTTGGTATTTTTGTTGTGTAGCTTGTGCCGGGTTTATAACCAAGGTGTTGAACTCGGTACCCATAAAGGTTTTAAAATTGTATTGGGTAAAAGTGCCCGACGTATTCACAAATAACTTATTGGTCAACATTCGGTTCCATCGAACCACGCCAATACTGTTTCCCCAGTTCCAATTCATGTTTACTTTGTCTTGCTCAGTCACATTATTGTCGTAGGAACGGCTATCGTTTATTTCCGAATGAATATTATCGCTACCATTGTAAAAACTCACAAAAAGTTTGTCCTTTTCACTCAGTTTGTGCGTTATTTTCGCATTTAAATCGTAAAAATAGTAGCCGGCATCAATGCGGAATCCTTCTTCGAATTTTATTAAACGAAGTACAGGCTTGGTGAGTAAATCGAAATAACTTCGCCTTGCCGACAAATTAAAAGTAGTTTTTTTACTTTTTCCCACGGGTCCTTCTAAATTAATTTTTGACGAAATAAGTCCCAGCGAGAAATTTCCATGCAGCTTGTTGCTATTTCCATCGTTCATACGTATATCAACCACCGACGACAATCGCCCTCCAAATCGAGCAGGAAAACCACCTTTGTAAAGCGTCACATTTTTGATAGCATCGGTATTAAAAACCGAGAAAAACCCAGCTATATGATTCACATTGTATACGGGAACGCCATCGAGCAAAAACAAATTCTCATCGGGACCGCCACCACGCACATAAAAGCCTGACGAACCTTCGGTACCCGCTTGCACTCCGGGCAATAGTTGTAACGATTTAAGCACATCCGACTCGCCAAAAAGCGTTGGTACAGATTTAATAAGTTGAACGGGGACATTGATAGCGCTCATTTGTGAGCCTTGTGCCCCTAACTCTTTTTGACTAGCAGTAACTGTGAGTTCACTGAGTTCAATAAACTCCGACAAAGCAAGGTTAATGGTAGTGTCCTTTTGTAAGCTAAAGCTGCGGATTTGACTTGCAAAGCCCGCATACGAAAAATGTAACTGCACATGGCCTTGTGGCAAAGTAAGCGAATAAAAACCGTAATTATTACTCACAGTTCCCTTGCGCGAATTTTGGTCGAAAACCGAGGCCGAGATAAGTGTTTCGGTAGAGTTTTGGTTGCTAATAACGCCACTAATGGTATAATTGGCAGCAGTAACCGACATGCAAAAAGCCAGCAACAATAACGCAATAATAATTTTAGCATTCCAAATCATGGGTACAAAAATAACTAAATAATTGGGAAGCAACCAAACACAAAGTGCCAATAAAAATTGAGCTGTTTCAAAAAATAATTTTGAAACAGCTCAATTTATGTTAATATACTAATCCCACAAGGGATAAGTTATAACTCGAGGTCGATATTATGAAGTTCTACCCATGGTAATCCGTGAATGTTCAGTTGCTCCATAAATGGATCCGGATTGAATTCTTCCACATTATAAACACCTGCTTTGCGCCATAAGCCTTTCATAAACATCATAGCTCCAATCATGGCTGGAACGCCTGTGGTATAACTTACGCCCTGCGTGCCTGTTTCTTTGTAGGCTGCTTCGTGACTGCAATTATTGTACACGTAATAAGTTTTTTCAATGCCATCTTTCATGCCTTTAATCCTACAACCAATAGAAGTCCATCCTGTGTAGTTTTCGCCCAAATCGCCAGGATTTGGCAATACGGCTTTTAGGAATTGAATAGGCACAATTTTTACGCCGTTGTATTCCACCTCGTCGATGCGAGCCATGCCAATATTCTGAATTACACGTAAATGCGTTAAATACTCCAAACCAAATGTCATCCAAAAACGAGCACGTTTAATGGTTGGGTAGTTTTTAACCAGCGATTCCAACTCTTCGTGGTAAATTACGTACGATTCTTTTGGACCAATTTCAGGATAATTAAGTGGTTGGTGAATTTGGTGTGGTTCGGTTTCAACCCATGCGCCATTTTCCCAATATTTACCACGTTGCGATACTTCGCGAATGTTGATTTCGGGATTAAAATTGGTAGCAAAAGCCTTTCCGTGGTCGCCCGCGTTACAATCTACAATATCGAGGTAGTGAATTTCGTCGAAATGATGTTTGGCTGCATAAGCCGTGTAAATGCTTGTCACACCGGGGTCGAAACCACAACCCAGAATGGCTGTTAGTCCAGCTTTTTCGAACTTTTCTTTGTATGCCCACTGCCAGCTGTATTCAAATTTAGCTTCATCCTTTGGTTCATAATTAGCTGTATCCATGTAGTTTACACCTGCTTCGAGACAAGCATCCATAATGGTCAAATCCTGATAAGGCAATGCCACATTTATCAGTAATTCAGGTTTGTAAGCATTAAGCAATGTAACTAGTTCGGGTACATTATCAGCATCAACCTGTGCTGTTTTTATTTTCACGCCGTAGCGTTTTTTAACATCAGCAGCTATCACATCGCATTTCGATTTGGTGCGACTTGCCAACATAATTTCAGTAAATACATCCGGATTTTGAGCTACTTTGTGAGCTACAACGGTTCCTACGCCTCCGGCACCGATAATGAGTACTTTTCCCATTTTTTTATTTAGAATAGTTTTTATTTTAGTTCAAAATTTTTTTGAGCCTGCAAAAATAGTGATTTTTGATATGAAGTTTAATAATTAAGGAAAAATACTGTATATTTTACTTCTTGCAAGAAATCTAACAAGCTCAATCGAATTGTTTTCAAAAACAAACCCTAATCTATAATCTCCAATTCGAATTCGATAACAGTTTTTGCTTCCTCTTAATTTTTTACAATTCACTATTTCAGATAATTTAGATTTCTCTTTCATATCATCAATACAATCAGCAATAGAATAAAGAAGCTTTCTATCATTAATCTTAGAAATATCTTTTTCAAAAGATTTATTGATAACAATTTTCATTTCCGAAGATTTTTTAAAAAGTCTTCTGTATCAACATATTGTTTTGTTCTACCTTTACGAATGGCATTTAACATCCCAATATCCTCCTTTTCCTCGTCTGTGAGTATTTTTGCTTTTAACCCCATTTTTTTAGCAATTTCAGCAATTAGTTTAATCTCCACAACAGACTCTCCATTTAATACTAATGTTTGCATTATTCTATGATTTTAATTATTTGAATGACAAAGATAGACATTTTTGAATGATTTTTGGTTAGGTGTAAAAACAAAATATTATGATTCTTACACCCGCTGTACTGAAGTAATTTCACTTATTTTTTTAATGTTTTTGCAAAGCAATTCAATATCCTCGGTATCGTGGACTGATATGGAGAAATGACCGATAAAAATACCATCGTTTGTTTCGATTGTTATTTTACTGATGTTTCCACCAAATTTTTCGGATATTACTTTCAAAATTTCAATCATAACACCTTGTTTGTCAATACCTTTTATCTCGAGTGTTTGAATAAATGAGAGTGCTTTGTGTGTTGCCCAGTCAACCGAAACCAAACGCTTGCCAAAACTCGATTTGAGTTTTGCTGCTTCGGGACACTCGCGTTTGTGAATAAACAGTTTCTCTTCATCATCCACATAACCAAGTACATCGTCGCCCGGTATAGGGTTACAACATTCGGCTAAATGGTACACAGTACCAGCATATTCTTCGGTAAGAAGCAGTGTTTTTTTGCGGTCAATTTTGTTTACAAGCACACCATCTATTGGAACCGATTTGGGTTGTTTATTATCCTGATTGCCTCCAAAAGGCATTTTCAAGTATTTAATAAACACATTTTGATCCTTGGGTTTAAATGTAATTTTTGTAATTTCGTCGATATGTATCAAACCTCTACCTGCCTGTAAATAAAGTGTATTACGGTCGGTAAAACTAAAGTGATTCATTATCTTAACAATAATTTCGTTCTCTGGCTTTAGATTTTTGGTAGCTAAAACTTCTTCGATTAAACGTTGACCTTCGGCAATAATTTGTTTTTCTTCTTTTTTGAAATAAGCACGCAGTTTTGATTTAGCACGTGCAGTGGATACATAATTAAGCCACTCAGGCATGGGCGACTGCTTTTTGGTGGTAATAATTTCAATTTGATCGCCACTCTGAAGTTTATAACTCAGCGGTACCAACTTGTGATTTACTTTGGCACCAATGCATCGCATACCCAAGTCGGAGTGAAGCGAGAATGCAAAATCGAGTGCAGAAGCACCGAGTGCAATGGTTTTTATTTCGCCTTTGGGCGTAAAAACAAAAATTTCGGATGCAAACAAATTGAGTTTGAATGTATCCATAAAGTCAATAGCATTCGGTTCGGGGTTTTCGAGCAATTCCTTAATGGTTTTCATCCATTTGTCGAGTTCCGATTCATCGTTTTCGCCCGTTTTGTATTTGTAGTGTGCCGCAAGTCCTTTTTCGGCAATCTCGTTCATACGTTTACTTCGGATTTGCACTTCTACCCATCGTCCGAGTGGCCCCATAAGTGTGATATGCAATGCTTCGTATCCATTGGCTTTGGGGTTACTTACCCAGTCGCGAATACGTTCGGGATGTGGCTTGTATATTTCGGTAAGGGCTGAGTAAAGCATCCAACATTGGTCCTTTTCACTCATACCCTCTTTGGGTTCAAAAACAATACGCAAGGCTAACAAATCAAAAACTTCTTCGAAAGGGATGTTTTTTGAATTCATCTTATTCCATATCGAAAAAACCGACTTAACGCGTTCTTTCAGAAAAAACAAATAACCCATTCCCGCTAATTTTTTCTTTATCGGCTCTGTAAATTCTTTGAAAAACTGAATTCGAGCTTCTTCATCAACAGCCAATTTATCTTCAACATCCTGGTACTTATCGGGATGTTCGTATTTAAAACTAAGGTTTTCGAGTTCGGTTTTTATACGGAAAAGGCCTAAACGGTGAGCCAGCGGTGCGTAAATATAGGTTGTTTCGCCCGCAATTTTGTATTGTTTGGCAGCAGGCATCGAACCTAGTGTACGCATATTGTGCAGTCGGTCGGCCATTTTTACCAATACCACACGTATATCTTCGGACATGGTTAGCAGCAACTTACGGAAGTTTTCGGCTTGCTCCGAAGCTTTTTCGGCAAAAATACCTCCCGAGAGTTTTGTCAGTCCATTAACAATTTGAGCAATTTTTGGTGTGAAAAGTTTTTCAATATCTTCCACCGTATAATCGGTATCTTCCACCACATCGTGCAGCAACGCTGAGCATATAGAAGTAGAGCCCAAGCCTATTTCGCGTACAACAATACGTGCCACAGCCAACGGATGCATAATATATGGTTCACCCGATCTTCGCCGCATATCTTTGTGGGCAGCTTTAGCAAAGTTAAAAGCCTTAGTTATTAGCTCAATCTTCTGACGATGATTTGTTTTCCGATAGTCGTTGAGCAGCGCTTCAAATTCAGCTTGAATCTGTTCCTCTTCGGTAAGTATTATAGTTTCTTGTTTCTGCATCCGATAATTTAATAACTAGTAAAAAAACGCTTTTGATATTTACAATGTTCAAATATAGTCCGAAAGTTCCAGCTTTTGACTATCATGACCTAAATTTTTAAAAAAATTCAAATTATCTACGAACGTGAAACATTTTTCACGCCTTTTACCAATTTTATTTTTTTGATAATCTGTTCCAAATCTTTGTTGTCGCTAACCATTATGGTGAGGTTGCCCTGAAATAATCCGGCATTAGTGTCCACCGAAATAGACCTCAGCGTAATGTTTTTCTCTTTCGAAATGAGCGATGTTACATTGGTAACTATGCCAATATCGTCGTGCCCCACTATGCGAAGCGTAATGGGATACTGCGAACCAATGGACTTGCCCGACCACTTAGCCTTTACTATGCGGTAGTTAAAGCGTTCTATCATTTGTGGCGCATTAGGACAATCGGTACGGTGAATTTTAATACCTCCTGTAACTGCCACAAAACCAAATACATCGTCGCCATAAATAGGATTACAGCATTTCGAAAGTTTGAAATCAACATTTTTTAAATCCTGACCAATAACCAATACGTCTTCTTTGTTGTCCGATTCGCGACCGTGTTTCTCTTTCGAAAAACCATCGGCACTGCGCATTTCAACCATATCGGGATTAAGATCTTTTTTGTCCAAATCCAAGTAGGCATCACGCATAGCAAGTACGTCCAACTTTTCGCGAGCTAATTCCTGATAAAAGTCGCTTACGGTTTTGAAACCTTTCTTTTTAGCCAAGCGTGATAATTTACCTTCGTCGAGTTCAATTTTCCAGTTTTTAAAACGCCTAACCAAGGTTTCGCGACCAAGTTCGGCATCTTTAAACTCCACCTCTTTAAGCGCCTGACGAATTTTATTTTTTGCTTTCGAAGTTGTTACTACCTGCAACCACGACTGGTTTGGCTTCTG
>CAIWIS010000266.1 GCA_903912795.1 uncultured Bacteroidales bacterium | reverse complement strand
TGCGTAGCCGTGATACCGTCTTTTGTTCCAGTAACTTTGAAGTCCATATCGCCTAAGTGATCTTCGTCGCCCAAAATATCCGAAAGAACAGCAAAGTTTTTACCTTTATTTTCGGAAATCAATCCCATGGCAATACCCGAAACTGGTTTTTTGATTTGTACACCTGCATCCATCAACGCCAAAGTTCCAGCACAAACTGTAGCCATTGACGATGAACCATTCGACTCCAAAATATCTGAAACCACACGTACTACGTAAGGATAGTTATCAGGAATCATGTTTTTCAATGCACGAAGAGCCAAGTTACCATGACCCACTTCGCGACGACCAACACCACGAGAAGCGCGTGCTTCACCTGTTGAGAATGGTGGAAAGTTATAATGTAATAAGAATCTTTCTTTTCCTTTAAACAAAGCTTCGTCAACTAGTTTTTCGTCCATTTTGGTTCCCAAAGTAACGGTAGTTAACGATTGAGTTTCGCCACGAGTAAATACTGCTGAACCATGTGCTCCCGGCAAGTAATCAACTTCCGACCAAATAGGACGAATCTCAGTTGTTTTACGACCATCAAGACGTTTACCTTCGTCCAAAATAGAACGACGCATAGCTTCTTTTTCTACTTCGTGGTAATATTTACCAATTAATCCTTTTTTCTCAGCAACTACTTCAGGTTCAAGACTTTCGATATATTCAGCTTTTACTGCTTTAAAATTATCAACGCGTGAGTGTTTGTCGGTATTGCACGAAGCAGCCACAGCATACACTTTATCGTAAGTTTTTGCCCAAATATCTTTTTTAAGATCTTCATCATTTTCTTCGTGGCAATAGGTGCGTTTTACTGTTTTACCTACCGCTTCCATCAACTCAATTTGTGCTTGACATTGTACTTTAATAGCTTCGTGAGCCACTTTCATAGCAGCAAGCAATTCATCTTCGCTTACTTCTTTCATTTCGCCTTCAACCATCATTATATTGTCGATAGTAGCAGCCACCATAATTTCCATATCGGCTGTAGCTAATTGTTCGAAAGTAGGATTGATCACAAACTCGCCGTTGATACGTGCCACACGAACTTCGGAAATAGGACCATTGAAAGGAACATCCGAAACTGCTAATGCAGCCGAAGCAGCCAAACCAGCTAATGCATCGGGCATATCATTTCCGTCCGAAGAGAAAAGTGTAACAGAAACAAAAGTTTCAGCATGAAAATCATCGGGGAACAAAGGGCGCAATGCGCGGTCAACCAAGCGTGAAACTAGAATTTCGTAATCCGAAGCACGACCTTCGCGACGAAGGAAACCACCAGGATAACGACCAAAAGCTGAAAATTTTTCTTTATAATCCACCGAAAGTGGCATAAAATCAGTTCCAGGAACAGCGTCCTGAGCCGAACAAACTGTGGCCAACAGCATGGTATCGCCCATGCGAACCATTACAGAACCATCGGCTTGTTTAGCCAATTTTCCTGTTTCAATTGAAATGGTACGACCATCACCGAGTGTGATAGTTTTTGTAACTACATTCATAAAATTACATGTTTTGTTTTTAAAATTTATATTTCGGGCGCAAAGATACGATATTTTTTTGTATATAAATATTAATCCGCATTTTTTGAATCAAATCAGTGATAGTTTTTGCGAGCTATTGGTTTTGTAAGTTCGTTTGTGTCAAGCCAAAGCAAAATATTTATCTTTCAAGCACTTACAAGAACAAGCTTAACTCAAATTCAATCAATTTTTAAATTATAGTATACAAAGCTATTTAATATCAGAGTAATTGCATTAACTTTGCACAAAATTACCAATAATTATGTGGGATAAGATAAGAAAAACCATTTCTGTAATTTTACAATATTTCAGCGCAAACTTACCTATTTGGTGGGAATTTATTAAACGCTGGTGGGCTAAGTTTATTACTTGGAGAATAAGCAGATACAAACGTTTTAAAGGATTAGTTTGGCACAAAAAAATAGCAAATCTCTTTGTTACAAGCATAGTTTTATTTATGCTTTTGCTTTTGCTTATCGATATCAATTTTCTTTGGTTATTTGGCAAATCGCCAAGTCTTTACAGCATTAGTCATCCCGATCAAAGTGCATCATCCGAAATTATTTCGGCCGACGGCAAAGTTATTGGAAAATACTTTACCGAAAATCGCATGCCTGTTGAGTTCAACGATATTTCGCCACTACTTATTAAAACATTGATTGCCACCGAAGATGAACGTTTTTACGATCACTTTGGGATTGATTTTCAAGGCGTTTTTGCTGCCATGAAAGACATGACGCAGGGAAATGCACGTGGAGCAAGTACCATTACCCAACAGCTGGTAAAAAATATGTACAAAACTCGAAATCAATATTCGAAAGGACTTTTTGGATACATACCAGGAGTTAAACTGCTTATTATGAAAGCAAAAGAATGGATTACTGCTGTAAAAATTGAGATTTTTTACTCGAAGAACGAAATTCTTACCAAGTATTTTAATACCGTTGATTTTGGCAGCAACTCCTACGGCATACGGATAGCTTCGAAAACATATTTCAAAACCACACCAGCCAAATTAAACTACGAACAATCGGCCACCTTGGTTGGATTGCTCAAAGCTACAACTACTTACAACCCAAAATCGAATCCTAAGCGATCGAAAGAACGCCGTAACGTAGTGCTTCAGAATTTGGTAACACACAAAATAATTACGCAAGCTGAATGCGATTCGCTCAAAAACATCCCTATAAAATTAAATTATAGCGTGGAGCAATCCTACGATGGTGAAGCCTTGCATTTCAGGTCGTATTTGGCCAAATACCTCGAAGATTGGGAACGTGAAAACGGATACGATATTTATTCGGATGGACTGAAAATTTATGTTACCATTGACTCCCGATTACAGAAATACGCCGAAGAAGCTGTTGAAAAACAAATGCGCTCGGTGCAACGTAGGTTCAACGACCACTGGGGTAACGAAAACCCCTGGCGAGATGAAAACCGCGAAGAGATTCCAAACTTTGTGGAAAATATTGCAAAAAAAACAAAGGCTTATGCCATCCTGAATGCCAAATACGATGGCAATACCGATTCCATTGAAAAGTATTTAAACATACCGCATCGTACCAAAGTTTTTGATTATAAAGTGGGCGAAAAAGACACTACATTTAGCGTAATGGACTCCATACGGTATATGAGTAAATTTATGCACTGTAGTTTTATGGCTATGGAACCGGCTAGTGGTGAGGTTAAAGCGTGGGTGGGCGATATTAATTTCAAATTTTGGCAGTACGACAAGGTAGCACAATCCAAACGCCAACCGGGCTCTACGTTCAAACTATTTGATTATACAACTGCTATGCTTCACGGCCATGCTCCTTGCGATAAAATAACTGATAAGCATGTAACTTGGAATTATATGGAAAATGGCAAGCCAAAATCCTGGACTCCAAAAAATGCAAACGGTTCGTATTTAGGCTATAGCATGACCTTAAAACATGCATTTGCTCGCTCTATCAATACTGTTGCCGTACAATTGGCTCAAGAAGTGGGCATCCCCGAAATTATCAAAACAGCTCATTTAATGGGCATACGTACGCCGCTAGAAAACAAACCATCCACTTGCTTAGGCTCATCGGATGTATCCTTGCTCGAACTGGTAAACTCATTTGGTACAGTTATAAACGAAGGCATGTACCATGACCCCATTTTGGTAACTCGCATCGAGGATAAAAATGGCAAGGTAATTTACGAACCAAATAGAAAGCAAGAAAGAGTTTTACCATACGAAATTGCATGGCTTATGACCGAAATGCTTAAAGGTGGCATGACAGAATCAGGAGGTACAACTCAGGCGCTTTGGGAATGGGATTTATTTAATTACAATACCGACTTTGGAGGAAAAACGGGAACATCATCCAACTATTCGGATGCTTGGTTTGTAGGTGTAAGTAAAAATCTAATTGGAGGTGCATGGGTTGGCGGTGAGCACAGAAGTGTGCATTTCCGCACCGGAAACTTGGGTGAAGGAAGTAGAACGGCATTGCCAATATTTGGATTGTTTATGGAAAAAGTGCTCAAAGATGAAAAATTCAAACACTATAGAGGAAAATTCCCAACCAAACCAAAAGAAACAATCAGTCGCTCATACAATTGCCATACTTATATTCCGCGTGATACCACCAAGGGAGATTCCGATTCGTTGGACATTGATTTACCCGACGAAATTCCACTTGAAGAATCAACAGCAACACCAGTTGAGGTTATTGAACAAAACTAAATTGGTTGTTTAGCAAAATTTTAGTATTTTCGCATACAATTAAAACGTAAAAAAAATAAGAACACACTATATGACTATCGATTTTCAGAAATCAGGCGGATTAGTTCCCGCAATTATTCAGGACAAACTCACTTCAAAAGTGCTTATGTTAGGTTTTATGAACGAAGAAGCCTTTGTTAAAACACAAGAAACGGGCAAAGTAACTTTTTTCAGTCGCTCTAAAAACCGCTTGTGGACTAAAGGCGAAGAAAGTGGCAACTTTTTGATGGTTGACAAAATTCTAAATGACTGCGACAAGGATACTTTATTAATAAAAGTGACTCCCGTAGGTCCGGTTTGCCATACTGGTAGCGATACTTGTTGGAATGAAAAAAATGAGGGTGATTTTGCATTTCTGAATTTTTTGCAAGAATTTATTCAAAAACGTTTCGAAGAAATGCCCGAAGGCTCATACACCACTACTCTTTTTAACAAAGGTGTAAACCGCATGGCTCAAAAAGTGGGCGAAGAAGCTGTTGAAACTGTGATTGAAGCTACAAATGGAACCGACGAAAACTTCCTTTATGAAGCGTCGGATCTTGTTTATCACTTAATTGTATTGCTTACATCAAAAGGATATTCGTTGAACGACCTTGGACGGGAGTTGAGAAAAAGACATAAATAGGGATAGGGCTACGC
>CAIWIS010000265.1 GCA_903912795.1 uncultured Bacteroidales bacterium | reverse complement strand
TAACTGGAATTTTAGCTGCAATAGCCTTATTCGTAGCAGGAATGAGCTGGATGAACCCTGAAATTACGAATTTAGTTCCAGTATTAAAATCGTATTGGTTAATTATTCACGTTGCAATTATTACTTCTAGTTATGGATTTTTAGCAATGGGTGCATTATTAGGTTTATTAAATTTAACGCTAATGATAGCCCGTAACAAAAAGAACAACAAACAGTTAAGTGCTACTATTCAGGAAATAACTATTATTATTGAGCTTGCACTATACATAGGTTTAGTACTACTTACATCGGGTTGTTTTATTGGTGGTGTTTGGGCTAACGAATCGTGGGGACGTTATTGGGGTTGGGACCCGAAAGAAACTTGGGCATTAGTTAGTATTTTGGTGTATTCGGCCATATTGCACTTACGAAATGTACCAAAACTGAATAACCGTTTTATATTGAGTACTTTTGCTTTGGTTGGCTTTAGTTCAATTATAATGACTTTTTTTGGAGTAAACTACTATTTATCAGGCATGCATTCGTATGGTCAAGGTACTCCACCACCAATACCAACAGCCATTTATTTTGTGATATTGGCATTGGCAGTAGTTATTGGTTGGGCATACAAAGTTGAGAAAAAAAAAATAGAACTTTAATTAAACTGATAATGAACGAAGTAGATAAATATATTGCTGAATTTCCGAAGGAAGTACAGGAAATTTTACAAAATATTCGTGCTACAATAATAAATGCAGCACCAGATGTAGTAGAGAAAATGGCATACGGAATGCCGGGCTATAAACTAAATGGAAAGCCGTTTGTATACTTTGCGGGCTATGCAAAACATGTAGGTTTTTATGCAACACCTGTTGCACATGAGGCTTTTGCCTATGAACTTAATGGTTACAAACAAGGAAAAGGGTCAGTGCAGTTTCCATTAAACAAACCAATGCCTTTTGATTTGATTAAACGCTTAATTGAATTCAAAATGAAACAACTGACTTTAAATTAAATAATTAATTCAACACAAATTAATTAGCAAAAAAAATAACTACTTTTGCTAATTATTATTCACTTTTCTGTCTTTTTTAATCCTTAAAAAATACTACAATGAAAAAACTCATTTTCATGTTTTTAGCCGCATTTATTTTATGCAGTTGCGACGAGTTTATTCGCGACATTGATTTTTTATTTCGTGAAAAAATTACATTAAAAGGTAAAATTTCGTCGAGCAAAAAAGTGCCTGGAAAATTTAATTCAAAATCCACAACCAATGCTTTTACACTTGCCGATGCAAAAAAAGTAATGATTTTTTATGCCAACGAACACATTATTGTTGACATAAATAAAGATGGTTCCTTTTCGGGCGGTGTACCCATTGGCAATTCCACCGTTGTTGCCTTTCTGACCGACAAAAACGAGTTTATAGGAAACTTATTCACGGGAGGTTTGAACTTTTTACCATTAGCCGGAATTGACGATAAAATTAATACAATTGATTTGTCGACACTTACACTCGATGGCACACGTGTTATTCCGGCAAACGACCCCGTTGGAAAAACAATAATTTTGAGCGAAGCTGAAATTGATTTTATGAAAGAAATTGGTGTTTTTTACGAGTCGTTGGTCAAAAACATAGATATGAATAACGATAATATGCCAGATGTGTTATCCGAAAAAAATCT
>CAIWIS010000264.1 GCA_903912795.1 uncultured Bacteroidales bacterium | reverse complement strand
ATATGTTGTATGATTTTGTAACATGGCCACAAGAAGATGTAAAAGTGTATGATGCCTTTAATCCAAAAGCACGCGAAATTTACTGGAAACATATAAAACAAAACCTATTCGATATAGGCATGGATGGTTGGTGGTTGGATGCAACAGAGCCTGAGCAAATGAACCCGATTGAATCATCTGTGAAAACGTTCGCCGGTTCATTTCTGAAGGTGCGAAATGCCTATCCTATTGTGTCGTCGGGTGGTGTTTACAACCATCAACGACAGCTGACGTCCGACAAGCGGGTATTTATTCTCACACGATCTGCGTTTGCCGGTCAGCAACGTTATGGAACCGTTACTTGGTCGGGCGATATTGATTCGAGTTGGGATGTGTTTAAAAAGCAGATAAGCAATGGATTGAATATGTCGGTAAGTGGTATACCGTATTGGAATACAGATATTGGTGGATTTTTTTCCGGAAGGAAATACGAAAAAGGAGTTTCCGACCCAGCTTATCAGGAATTATATGTAAGGTGGTTTCAGTTCGGAACATTTTGCCCCATGATGCGTTCGCATGGCACAAACACACCACGCGAGATTTATCAGTTTGGCAAAAAAGGAGATTGGGCGTATGATGCGTTAGAAAAATTCATTCACCTGCGTTACCGAATCATGCCATACATCTATTCTACGGCTTGGGAAGTTACAGACAAGGCTTCCACTTTTATGCGACCCTTAGCAATGGATTTTGCAAACGACAAAAACGTTTTGGATATCAATAACGAGTACATGTTTGGTCGCTCCTTTTTGGTTTGTCCGGTAACAGATTCACTATATACAAATAGGGTTGCAAACGAAACGAAAACACACTTTAATCAAACTAAATCTGCAAAAGTTTATCTTCCCTCTGGAAGTATTTGGTATGATTTCTGGACAGGAAAAAAGTTTGATGGAGGAAAAGTAATTGAACGTGAAGTTCCTATGGACATTATGCCTTTGTATGTAAAAGCTGGTGCCATTGTGCCATTTGGCCCGTCTGTTCAATATTCTGGCGAAAAAGATGATAGCGAACTCGAAATAAGGGTTTATGCTGGCGCAAATGGTGAGTTTACACTTTATGAAGACGAAAATGACAATTATAATTACGAAAAAGGCAAGTATGCTACTATTACTTTTAAATGGAATGATGCAACACAAACATTATCAATCGATAACAGAAAAGGTAAATTTATCGGCATGCTTCAAACC
The DNA here is from genome assembly GCA_903912795.1 of uncultured Bacteroidales bacterium. GTDB lineage: Bacteria > Bacteroidota > Bacteroidia > Bacteroidales > Paludibacteraceae > Paludibacter. The sequence goes on along the minus strand of CAIWIS010000264.1, from coordinate 1,352 downwards.
AGAACATTCAACATTGTAAAAGTGAGTAAAGGAAATGGTCATGATATTCAAAACACGAACAAACCAACTCACACAGTGAAATACAACGGAAAAAAGCTAGTTATCAAACTTTAGTAGGTATTTAATTTAGAGAGCTAAAAAATGAACAGGAATTCAGGGTTGAATGTATTTATCAACCCTGAATTCCTGTTTTTTATTCACTTTATCTTTAAAATTTGATAAGTGGCACTTATTTTAAAACGATAAGTTTCTGCGACTTAATAGTCTGCCCGTCATCTACTTTCACAAAGTATGCTCCTGCATTAATATTATTTATATTGAGCTTTAAGTGACTGTTTCCAACAATTTCTTTTCTGTAAATCTCCTTACCTGTAATATCAACTATTGTCAATTCTCCATTGCTAAAGCCAATTAAATCAATCCCTATGTTACTTTTAGCCGGATTAGGGTAAATGGTTAATATTTTATCATTTTGTTTTGGTGAAACAAAATTTGTTGGTGAGTTTATAACTGAAACAGAAGCATGCACACTGCTCCCGCCATCAACTGCAGTAGCAGTTATTATAGCACTTCCTACTGAAACCGGATTAACAACTCCAGTGGACGAAACCGTAGCAACTGATGGGTTATTTGACTCCCAATTAATATTTTGATTGGTAGCATTGCTAGGAATTATACTGGCAACTAATAATTGAGAATTGCCACCAACTGTAAGTATTGCAGATGTAGGATTAACAAATATTCCCGTTACAGGAACATTGCCTGCAAGTACGTTAATCAATGTTGAAGCAGTTTTGTTGCCATCGGCTGTAGTTGCAGTAATTGTTGCATTTCCTGTGCCTATAGCATTAACAATACCATTAGCCGACACAGCAGCAACATTTGAATTACTCGAACTCCAGTTTACAACTTTGTTAGATGCATTTTCAGGAGCAACAGATGATGTTACCGTTATGGTTGAACCAACCACTATATCAGCAGTTGCAGGATTTACCGACACTCCGGACACAGGGATGAGAGATGTTTTAGCAACTAAAGCACTTATTTCTGAATCACTAAGTGTGCGGCTATAAATACATAAATCATCCAGATTGCCTTTTAAATTTTCGGTTCCAGTAGTTGTGAAAGCTCCAATAATAAGCTGTCCTGTTCCACCATAAATGGCTGAAATTGTAGATGTTTTGGTACTTTTCAATACGCCATCGTAGTAATACTTTGTAGTGCATATTGTTCCATTGAACGATGCAGTAACGGCAGCATGATGCCAACCACCAGTAGGGAATACCACATCACAGGTAGTTTGTACAACACTGCCCAAAGCATCTTTTCCCATTAACAAATTTAAAAAATTT
>CAIWIS010000263.1 GCA_903912795.1 uncultured Bacteroidales bacterium | reverse complement strand
TAGAACCGATAATTGGTAAAAAATAATTGCCCCAAGCCCCTAAAGGGGATGTAAAATACCTTCGTCAACGATTAAAATATTTAGACTATCTTTCTAATAATAAATATTTAAAACTGAAAATAGATAAATGGTTGAATCTCCGAAGATTTTATTTGTATTACTAAGAATATTATAAGCGACAAATATACTAATTTTAAAATAAATGGCGAACGAATGACTAAATTCTCTACTTTTTGTTCGGTTTTACGGGATGTAAAATGCAGCACAAAACCTGTCAACATTAATAAGCTAACCAATGGATAACCAAGTATATAATCACTAATAATTTCGGAATGAAAAGCTGTGAAAATTTGTGTCAACATAGCTCCAACTGTTTGCATATCGGCAGCACGGAAGAATAACCATGTAAAGCACACAAAATGAAATGTAAGTAGTATCCCTATGATTTTTGTCAATTTATTTTGGGGAATTGCAACAAACGACTTTACAAACTTTTCGATTGCCAGCATCGCTCCATGTAAAGCTCCCCAAACAATAAAACGCAATGCAGCACCATGCCACAAGCCACCCAAAAGCATGGTTATAAGCAAATTAATATAAGTTCGGAATTTACCTTTGCGATTTCCGCCTAGCGAAATATACAAATAATCGCGTAGCCAAGTTGACAATGAAATATGCCAACGTCGCCAAAATTCGGTAATACTTGCCGATTGATATGGAGAGTCGAAATTGATATTTAGTTTATAGCCTAGTAGTAACGCAATGCCAATAGCCATATCCGAATAACCCGAAAAATCGCAATAAATTTGCAAGGCATATCCATAAACGCCCATCAGGTTTTCGAAACCTGTATAGAGTGCCGGAGCATCAAAAATGCGGTCGACAAAGTTCAAACTGATATAATCAGAAATAACTGCTTTTTTAAATAATCCTGTCGAAATCAGAAATATAGCTTTACCAAAATCTTGCTTGTTCAGAAACGGAGTTTTGAAAATTTGCGGAATAAAATCGGCTGCACGTACAATAGGACCCGCCACCATTTGAGGGAAAAAAGTGGTAAAAAAAGCAAACTCGGAAATGCTTTTAAGGGGCATAATATTTCGTCGATAAACATCGATGGTATAACTCAAACTCTGAAAAGTGAAAAACGAAATGCCTACAGGAAGAAATATAGCAAAAGGGTCGAAAGGTTTATTGATTAATTCATAAAATCCGGCAAATATAAAATTAGTGTATTTGAAATAAGCCAGCACTCCTAAATTCAGAACCAAACTACTCACTAACAAAAAGATACGAAGCGATTTCCGCTCCGCATTTCCCATTATACGTGCCAGATTATAATCGGAAAATGTAAGGAATAACAACAATAAAAAATACAAACCACTGGATTTGTAATAAAAATAGACCGAGAAAACTGTCACATACAGAATGCGTAATTTTTGCTTTTTAAAAACCAATAAATAAATGGCAAAAAAGCCAACAAACAAATACAAAAACAACGCGCTACTAAAAATTATAGGCGCTTGAGGTTGGTAGAGTAGTTCGTTCAGCAGTTTATCAATATCAACGGGCAACATATTTCGAATAACTGTTAATCAATGTGTTATAAATCATTTTTCCTTGCAGTGTATAGCCCTGAACAGTATAATGAATGCGGTCGGCGGTAATTAAACCACGTCGGCGCCACTCAGCTGCTGAGCCATAACCACCGCTAATATCGTACATATCCATACAAGCAATATTATTTTTTTCGGCAGCGGCAATCAAACCATTACGCACCACTTTTAAATAAGGATTGAACTTTTTTCGACGGTAAAAATTATCGAACGGGGTTATAATAACTATGGGTGCATCCACGCCTTGCGAACGAATATTACGAACCATTGCATCCACTTCAACCATCACGGCCTGCTCACTCACCCGCGAAT
>CAIWIS010000262.1 GCA_903912795.1 uncultured Bacteroidales bacterium | reverse complement strand
ACTTTCGAAGATGTATATGCGTATGCAAAAGCTAATGGTGAACCAAAACAAATCAGCGGAAAACAAGAGCTTTACGAAGCGATTGTGAATATGTACATTTAATCAGACAAAAGAGCAAAGACAAAAGAACAAAGACTTTGATTGTCTTTGTTCTTTGCTCTTTGTTCTTTGCTCTTCTAATAATAAATCTAATCTAAAAAACTCAATCAAAATGGCATTTATTGATACCGGTGGAAGTAATTCCAATTCATTCCAACAAGGAAGTAAGCTTTATATTTTTCTTTTGACAATTGTAGCAACACTAGGTGGGTTACTATTTGGTTACGATACAGCAGTAGTAAATGGCGCTGAAAAATCGCTTGTAGAGTTTTACATTTACAAAACAGTCGGAAACAACTATGTATTTGATTTAAATACAGTAGTTCAACTATTTACACAATATCGTTTATTGATGGTAATTGTGCTTTATTTAGTTTTTATTATATTAAGCGGTCAGTTTATTCGTTTACTTGGTAAAAAAACGGGAGGTATTATAACAGCTGTTTTGTTAGGTGGAATGACAATTTGGGCAGTAAGCTTTTTGTCAAATGCTTTACCTGATGCAAACGACATTGAAGCCATGAAAAACACAGCAGATGCAGTGAAAGGATTTGTTATTGCAAGTGCACTAATTGGTTGTATTATTGGTGGAGCTGCTGCTGGTTTTGTTTCCAAATCGTTAGGTCGTAAAAATGGATTATTTATTGCGGCCATTGCATTTTTGGTATCGGCTATTGGTGCTTGGAGACCCGAAATGTTTAATATCTTTGGTACACTCGATGTGTATTCGTTTGTAATTTATCGTATTATCGGTGGTGTAGGTGTAGGTTTAGCCTCTATGATATCGCCAATGTATATTGCTGAAATTGCTCCGGCAAATGTGCGTGGAAAATTGGTTTCTTTCAATCAATTTGCCATTATCTTCGGTATGTTGGTTATCTATTTTGTAAACTTAATCATTGCTCGTCAGGGCGACGAAGCTTGGTTGATTACCGACGGATGGCGTTTAATGTTCCTTTCGGGAGCCATACCAGCTGCTATTTTTGTGGTATTGTTGTTTTTCGTACCCGAAACTCCACGCTATTTGGCCATGAAAGGCAAAGACAAAGAAGCCTTATCGGTACTTCAAAAAATTGCAGGTAAAAACAATGCCGAAAGTATTTTAAAAGACATCAAAGGTACACTTCACGAACTGAATGCACCTTGGCTTTCGTACGGTGCTGGCGTTATTATCGTTGGTGTGTTACTTTCTGTATTTCAACAAGCAGTAGGTATAAACGTAGTGCTTTATTATGCCGGAAATATTTTCCGCAATATGGGTGCTTCTACCGATTCGTCGTTGATGCAAACCATTATTGTAGGTGTTGTGAACTTGGCATTTACAGTAGTAGCTATCATGACAGTTGATAAATTTGGTCGTAAACCATTGATGATAATCGGATCTATTGGCATGGCAGTAAGTATGATAGCATTAGGATTTACCTTTTACTTCCAAAACGTAGGCATATTAGCATTGGTATTTATGCTTATTTATACCGCCGTATTTGCTATGAGCTGGGGACCAGTTTGCTGGGTATTGTTAGCCGAAATTTTCCCGAATTCTATTCGTGGAGCATTATCAATTGCAGTAGCAGCACAGTGGATTGCTAATTGGATTGTTTCATTAACTTTCCCAATGCTGAATGATAATGTATGGTTAACACAACAATTCAACCACGGCTTTTCGTATTGGATTTATGGTGTGATGAGCATTCTTTCGGCCATCTTTATGTGGAAATTTGTTCCCGAAACCAAAGGTCGTACTTTGGAGTCGATTGAAGAACTCTGGAAGAAAAAATAAAGGT
>CAIWIS010000261.1 GCA_903912795.1 uncultured Bacteroidales bacterium | reverse complement strand
CGAGATCGAAAATGGACGAAAACCTCACCCCAACCCTCTCCTTCGGGAGAGGGAGTTTGCCATCTTGTGCAAGATTTGTATTTTTTATCAAATTTCTCATTTTCTTAATTTCTTAATTTTTTATTATCACATCATCGTATTATTACATCACCACATCATTCTTCACGCATTGCCTCTATCGGCTTAATCCGTACAGCCCTGCGAGCTGGCATATATCCGGCAATTACGCCTGCAATAATTAATATTGTTGTAGAAATCAGCACATAACTTAGCGATACAGTTGGGTCTTTAAATACCGACATTCCATCCGGATTGCCAGCTGCCGATTGCATTAAAAAATAATTTACCATTTCTGTTAAACCCACGCCCATCATCATGCCCACGTATCCAAAAACTGATGTTATTAAAATTGATTCGATAATAATGGATCGCAAAATATGTGAAGGTGGAGCACCAATAGCTTTACGGATTCCAAACTCGCGGGTGCGTTCTTTCACCGAAACCAACATAATATTACTTACGCCTACAATACCTGCAATCAAGGTGAAAATGCCAATTATGGAAACAAAAATTGTTATTCCACCAAAGATTTTCATCGTTTCGAGGTAATCTCGCTGCGCATTACGTATCCAAAGCGCTTCCAAATCTTTTGGGTCGAAACGTAAGGTTTGCGCCATATTTTTTCGCAAATTTTCGTTAAATGATTCGTTTTCTGCCTCTGTTTCAAGCCCATTCACCGTCATAGCTATACTTCGGAATTTTCGGTCGGGGTTATAAATTAACTGAGCTGTTGTAAAAGGAATATACACATTTCCATTTCCCCAGTTTTCCTTTTTGGTATTTACACCAACTACCTGAAACATAATAGAACCAACTTTAATCTGCTTCCCAATCGGATTTGTTTTCTTAAAAAGCATTTCCTGCACTTTTTTATCAATTACCGCTACTTTTTTAGTGGCATTCAAATCCAACCGATTAATAAACCTACCATTGCCCGGCTCAAATTTCAGATTAAAAATCTTTTCGTATTCCGGATCGCAGCCAATTAAACTAAATGTTCCATATTCCGCACCAACGCTTATGGTCGATTGTTTTTCAATTATACCTGTTTCAGTTCCGGCAGCCTCAATATTCTCATCCACAGCTGTAATTTCTTTTTCCGAGAAATTCATATTTCGTCCACTTTTGAGTCCATTATAAGGCATTGATGTTTGACCAGCCCATGTTTGAACCGTGTTTGTGGCACGACGGCTAAAATTGGATGTAACGCCGTTTTTCAGACCATTACCAGCACCAAGCAGCACAATAAGGATAAAAATACCCCACGAAACCGACAAACCAGTGAGCACTGTTCGTAGTTTATTGTGTTTTAATCCGGCTAATATTTCTTGTAAAGTATTCATAAGCCCCTTTAATCCCCCAAAGGGGGAATTCTAGTTAGTAACGTTTATTGATTAGATATTTTATACATAAATAAAAGTAATTTCAAGACCCCTTTTGGGGGATTAGGGGGCTGCTATTTCTATATTCTCAATCATTCCATCCTTGATATGAATGATTTTTTGTGTTTCGTCGGCAACCGATTTTTCGTGCGTTACAATAATGGTTGTCAGTCCGTTGTTGTTTAGATCGCGGAGCACTTTCATAACCTCTACCGTGGTATGACTGTCGAGTGCTCCTGTTGGTTCGTCGGCAAGTAGAATTTTAGGCTGCGAAATAATGGCACGAGCAATGGCCACACGTTGTTTTTGTCCGCCGGACATTTCGCTCGGCATGTGAGTAGCCCAATCGCGTAAGCCCATCATATCCAAATATTCCATGGCTACTATATTGCGGCGTTTGCGACTCACGTTTTTATAATACAGCGGCAAAGCCACGTTTTCCAATGCGTTTTTAAAATTTATCAGGTTGAACGACTGGAAAACAAAACCAATCATTTCGTTGCGATAAGCCGCAGCCTGTTTTTCGCTCAGGTCTTTAATCAGCTTATTATTTAACAGGTATTCACCCGTATCGTAATTATCTAAAATGCCGAGGATATTCAGCAAAGTTGATTTTCCGGAGCCCGAAGCACCCATAATGGAAACATACTCGCCAGCAGCAATATGCAGGTTTATTCCTTTCAATACATGAAGCGAAGTGCTTTCGGTGTAGTACGTTTTGTTGATATTGGTTAAGTTTATCATTCTTTATTTGCCCTTTGGGCGTTATTTATTGTTATTCACTTTGTGTTATTTGTGCTTCGCACGTTATTTAGCTTCGCTGTTATTAGTGCCTTGCACGTTATTGGGACTTCGTCCGTTATTTACTTCGTGTTATTTACTTCGTGTTATTTAGCTTCGCTGTTATTTGTGCTTCGCACGTTATTTGCTTTGTGTTGTTAAGCTTCGCCTGTTATTTTTAATAACGCCCGTAGGGCTAATAACTATCAATATCGGCGAAGCTTACATTGATTTCACGGTGCAAATATATAACACTATATACTACTATGCAATACATAGTACAAGGCAATAGATATAAATGTGCAATGCAAAGTAT
>CAIWIS010000260.1 GCA_903912795.1 uncultured Bacteroidales bacterium | reverse complement strand
ATATCGGTAAGTAGCTCAGTATTACCGGTGCCATCGTACATGGCGTATTTATACCTCCCATCCATCACCATATATCCAACTGTATTTTCAATAAAAAGATAGTCGCGTTTTTGCAACTTGCCTTCGCCTGTCAACTTGGGTTTCAACGAGATACCTGTTAAGTTTTGAGGAGTTTTGATATTAGCTAAATCGCACAAAGTAGGAATCAAGTCCTGACCGTTGCAAGCCAGTGTTTCACTATCCACAACTCCTTTTTTTATTCCTTTTCCGGCAAAAATAAACGGAACTCTGGCCGACTCATCATAAAAACGGTTTTTCATAATTAACTGATGAGCGCCATTCATATCGCCATGGTCGGAAGTGAAAACGATGATTGTATTATCAGCTATTTCCGATTTTTCAAGAGCTTCTAAAACTACGTTGAGCTCGCTATCCACGGTTTCGGTTAATCGATGATAAGCCCAACTGTAATAATTTAGTCGGTCTTTATCTTTAAATTTTTGATAAACATCCAATGCCGGTTCATCGTTTACAGGTTCAAAGTTTTTAGGAAAAGGTGGAATCTGTTTTTTATATTCAGCCTCTGACATATTTTTTTGGACATTATTCAATGCTGTAGAGGTCTCCCATTCACGTTGTGTCAGATTTTTTGGCTTCTCAAGGCTCGCTAGAATACTTTCCTGCCAAAAGAAATTTATGTCGTGCGGATTCATTAACGATACAAAAAGCAATAGCGGCTTATCTTCTTTTTTACGTTTGCTTAATATTTCGGCACTCTGCTGAGCCATTATCATACCATCGTCCTCGCAAAAATAATCGAAACCATAATTTGCGTCCATTCGTATTTTTACCGAACCCTGGAGCAAAGCCATTGGTAGGTGGGTTTTTCCTCCATAAAGTGTTTCGTACCCTCCCGCTCTGAAAACTTTACCCATTGCACTTTGTTCCAGAATTGGTTGCAGTTTTTCCTTATCAGGAACCGCCTGATTGTGTCTAACGCCAACTTCTGACCCATAATGCCCTGTTAATAACGCAAAACGCGAAGGAACTGAAACCGGATTAACACAATATGTTTTGGAAAACTGATACCCTTTTGCCGCTAACTTATCCATAGCGGGTGTACGCAAATTGGCATTGCCGGCACAACTAAGCATTTTGTAACTTTGTTGATCGGTCATAACAAAAAGAATATTCGGTTTGGATTGCTGTGCCGAAAGTAATGCAGCATTCGCAGCTAAAAAGAGTGATAGTTTATTCTTATTAATCATAATAAAATTTTTTATCTATTTATGGATAAACTGTTGGTTTCATTGACACAGGACTAAGCAACTGTGAGCCAATTAGTACCGTTTTATTGCCACCTCCCCACCATTTGCAGTCGAAATCGCCCCAAAGTTCACCTTCTTTTACCGAAACAGTGATGGTTTGCGGTGTATTTTTTTCCAAAAATAAGGTGTTATCGGAATAACTAATGTACGGATTTTCGCTGTATATCACAAAATAAGGTGTAAATTCAGAAGCAGTCATTGTTAGTTGGACATTCGATGGGCTTATTCGTTTAACTTCAATTTTCACATCGCTTGGTTTTTGTTTAAATTTAACCATATCGGCGGGGAAATAATAATATGGAGAAACCGAATTGTTATTTTCAACCCACATTTTTAAATAATAATCACCACTTCTATAATCATTAATATTTATGCCTAAATCAATAGCCAATCCACTGCTGTTTTCACCAAAATCCACTATTTTACTCCATTCTTTAACCTGTGAGCCATCCGATTTCATTAACCGACACATCACTTTCTGCTGCTGCAGCTTTTGTAAATCATTCAGGTAATTGACACTCAAATTATCAGCTACATTGTTAATCATAAGTGCTACAGGAGCAAAAGCTCGTTTTACACTATAAAATGCGGGTTTTTTAAACTCCTTAAGATCAATAATACTATATACTATTGAAGGCCAGGTATCAGCCCATTTCCACATCAACACACCACCACATTCTTCCATTCTATTTCTGAAATGGGTAGCCATTCTGGGTAGTCCATGTGCTTGCGCAACCTGCGTAAGATAAGCAAATTCAGGCATAGATTTGGCATCTCCGAAATAAGTAGAAATCATTTTTGTAATAGTTTGCGGAAAGTCACGGCGCATGGTTGGCACATCGCCCCAATGCATGAAATAATAGTCGCTGTTAATGGGCCATTCGGCATTGTAAGGTAAGAAACGACGCATTGATGTAGGTTGCGAAAACGATGGGCAACCTCCTTCACTAATAAACCGACCTTCGTCGTTACGAATATACTCGTAGTCATTGAAGGGAAAGGCTGCGCCCCAGTTTCGTTTATCACCTCCCCACGGACTACGAGGATAACCACCGCCCGATGGACTTGATGGATGCCAAAATCTATCTGGGTCATATATTTTCATCACTTTTTTCTGTATAACGTGCGTAATTTTGTTCGAAAACTGCCCTGCACCTTTATCGTGGTTCACCATATCCGATTCGTTGTCGCCACACCAAGCTGCTAAACATGCCCTATTTCTTAAATGTTTAACTACATTGATAGTTTCATCTTCAATCTCATCCAAAAACTCCTGATTGTTTGGATATTGACCTGAAGCATAGAAAAAATCTTGCCAAACCATTATTCCATTTTCATCACAAGCATCGTAAAGGGCGGGGTTTTCTACATTTCCCCCTCCCCAAATTCGGAGCATATTTGAACCAAGCTCAACCGCCATTTTCACACTGCGGTAATATTTTTCACACGAAATATTTTGTTCAAAAACGTCTAATGGTTGCATATTATGACCTTTGATAAATACATATTTACCATTTACGTAAAACTGGAGTGGTGTTACTTCCACCTCTTCAGGTTTTTCCAAAGGCACTTTACTCCATGCACCAATAAACCCTCCATCCATTACATCTTTTTTAGCTGGATCCGGATAGCCTATTCGATAATTGACCATTCTTTTTTCTACAGGTGTCGTCTTCACAATAATTTCGCGAATGGCAACACGCTCATTATAGCTATCTTCTATCTGATTTTTTTGTTTCAGTTTAACTGATAAATTGTATAGAGGATGTTCACCAAGCCCTGAAGGCCACCAAAGTTCTGGTTTTGGCACTTCAATTTCCAGATTTATTGTTTTTAGCTCTTCTCCTTTTTTCAACAAAATTGGCAGAGAAGTTTTAAATTCTTTTCCGTTGCGACTTAAAATAGCTTCCAATTCACCCTTAAAATCGGCTTGCGGAATTAATTCAACTGTTACCTTTGCTTTGGCTACGGAATGGTTTTCTGAAATTGAGGTTCGGTACCACACATTCTCAATTTTTGCGGCATTGCAAACCCGCAACTTTACAGGCCTGTAAATCCCCGAAAGAATAATGCGGGGCACATTGTCCCAACCATAATTCATTTGTGATTTGCGGGTTATCAATCGTTCCTTTACGAAAAATGCACACGATAGTTTTTCAAGTATTTGTTTGGCATCTTTCACTTGATTGTATACCTCTTTCATGGGGGAAGCCAATCTGATTAATAACTTATTGTCACCAACTTTCAAATATTGAGTTACATCGAACGAATAAGTTTTGAACATATTATGTGTCTTAGCAATTTTCTGCCCATTAACCCAAATAGTTGAAAAATTATCTATTCCATCGAATTCAAGATAGGCATGCTTTACACCTTTAAGGTCTGGTGCCTCAAAGCTGGTGCGATACATAAAATCTTCATTTTCGACCCATACTGCGCTGTAAAAGTTTTGTCCGAAATACAAATCGGGCAATACACCATCGCGCACCAAATCCATTTGCACATTTCCGGGCACAACAGCCTTGCGCCATGTAGTCGATTCAATTTGCTCTAGTGCTTTTTCATCAGTTTCTTTGTATGGGAAATGCATATACTCCCAGTTATTAGTAATTTCGAAAGTCGAACTTTTGGTTTGTGTGTACGAAACCAAAGCCATAAAAATGGCAGTTGCACACAAAAATAATTTTCTCTTCATAAAAACTTGTTTTTAAATAGCT
>CAIWIS010000259.1 GCA_903912795.1 uncultured Bacteroidales bacterium | reverse complement strand
GCAAAACTAACTTCTGAATACTTATATGTGGAATCATTCAAAAATTCTCCTTTTACAACATCAGAGTAATCTCCATCATAGTCAATGTATGCAGGTAAAAACTTTCCAATCAACCGTCCTTCTTTGTCAACTATAGCACAATACAGATAAATTCCTTGATAGTCTGCATCAATAAGAATAAAAAGAGCCATTTTTTCAGTTCCCAATTTTCTTTTTCCGTAGAAATACACGTGCATTACGTCGAAATAATCAGTCAACTCTTTTAGTTCTTTGTGGGTGTAGAAAAAGTTCAGTTGTTTTTGATTTACACCAATATATTTATTCTTTAAATTCTTATTGTCAGTATTTGTGAGTTCAAACTTAGAATAACCGATAGTCGGTATTTCTGTCAAAAGTGAATCTGAAATAAATTCGTTTGTGAATTCATTTTCTGTTTTTTCATTTAATGAAGTCTTAGTAGAGCAAGAACTAAGAGTCAAAAAAACTAGAATGTAAATCAGTTGCTTCATGGTCTTTTTTTAATTACTACCCAGCTCAACGAGAAATTACAAGTTTCGTGAGTGAAGGCGTATGGTGTATGATCTCAGTTTTCAAGTTTCTTTTTAAATTCGTTTGTTATCTCAAAGAATCGAAATTCATATTTTTCAATTGTTCTATCCATTTGTTCTACTTCTAAATTTTCAAATTCAGTCGAATAGTTTGTAAATGCATATTCATTTCTTAATTCATTAACTGCTTCTTTTGTTTTTGAGATTATATTGAAATAAGCTGAAAAATCTATGTTGTCGTTTATAATGAACCTGACAACATAGTTTGGATTCCATTTTATCTTTTCTTTTAATGTTTGCTTTATATTCTCAACCAAATATGATTTTCCATTGATTTTGTATTCACTTGAGTCAGTGTTTTCAATTTCAATGATATTTTCAAATTCAGTTGTTTCTTTATATATGTTGAGTAAACTATTGTTTTCGGAGTTATAATTCGGAAGCCGAACCCGAAACGTATAATCTTTGTAATATCTTTTATCATATTGAGCATTTGTTGGCACAATAGCATACGCAATTTTTAAAGCATTTATTTTCGCCATTTCATTTTTCAAGTCGTTTACGAACCCCATTTTAATAGTCTTGTCAATATACAATTTATAGACACAAAGGTTAACATCAAATTCATTTACCGAATTTTTAAATTCTAAGATTTTAAGGCCAAGGCCTTTAATTGTTACTTCCTGATTGTCAATAAAAATCTTTGGAGTTGAGTTCTCATATTGTTTGTTTCTTACTACATAAATATCTTTAGTCAAAGAACGATTTTCTAATTTGCTTTCATAACAATTCGATTCGGGAACCTCCAAAGTATATTTAAATAGAATATTCTTTTGTAATGCAATGTTGTTTATACTTTTATAATCAATCAAATTCACTTTTGAAAGTCCAAATGCAATTGTCGAGACAATTATCATAGAAATAAACATCCATTTTAAACTGTCTTTTTTATTTGTTTTTCTGATTGAATTCCAAGTCTGGAGGAACAAAACAAAAACGATTAAAACAAAAATGTAATTATACTTTGGATAAAAGCTAAATGCATAAAATCCGCCTTTAAAAGTCAAGCCGAAACATAAAGCAAAAACAACCGCTAATTCAGAAAACCAAAACAGAAAATATGTATTAAGAGCACTTTGGTCATTTCTAATCGTTATTCGCTCAAATTTTCGTTTAGAAAATAGCTTTTGAGGTTTGTCAAACCAAAAAGAGAAACAAATAGATTGAGCGAAAATGACCGAGATAAAAGCAAAAATTAAATTATAAAAACCTACTTCTTTGTCTGTAAGTATCCAAAAGTCGTAATCTTCTGTCAACGAAACTAATCTAAACGATTCTCTTGTCAAATACAGAAATGAATAAAAACAAAAAGCAAAAAATAGTCCTGCAAATAATCCCATAATCAGTCTCGATTTTGGAATTTTGAACAATTCTGTTTCTGTATTTAGAAAAATTCTGTTTAGCATTTTCGCTGTTTTTTCTTTTTTTACACATTGGTGCTAGCGCCAGTCTGCACATTAACCCAAATTATCTCCAAAAATACACAAAATTTCATTTGGCGCCTTTTGTAGCTGTACTAATTTTTTTCCACGTCCATTGAATCACCTCACCGGCTTATCAAGAAGGAAGTTTATCCCGAAGTATCAGAAGTCGTTTCGACCGCAGGAAGCCTGGGAATTAGCGTTAGTCCATTTTCATTTTAATTCAAATCGACATAAAATTGAATAATCAATTTTTATTTTTTCAAAATCAATGTCAGGTTGTGCATTTGAACCGTAAATTCCAGAAGCGACACCTTTAATCATAATGCT
>CAIWIS010000258.1 GCA_903912795.1 uncultured Bacteroidales bacterium | reverse complement strand
ACTACCGGGGCTCTTAACTCAGCTTGTATGGCCAGCAACGGTTCAACGAACTCACGCAGTATTCAGAATAATATATTTGTAAATGCACGTACCAACAACGCAGCAACTGGGATTCATTATTCACTTTTGATGCCTGCTGCAACAGGATCTGTTGCTGTAAATGCCAATGATTATCAAGCAACAGGGGCAAGTGGAGCTATATTAGGTAGTTATGGTGGAGTGGATGTTACTTCTGGTTCCGTAATTGTAACAGGACAAGATATAAATAGTTTGAATGTAGATCCTGGTTTTGCATCGGCAGGCGGTATATTAGCGGCAAATTATATGACTTCCACAACATTAACTGGTGTTAGCTCTAGTGTAACTAACGATTTTTCAGGAGCTGCACGCTCAGCTATTCAAATGGGTGCTTGGAATAAATCAGGTACAACTGCTGTAAATAATCTTATTGAAAATAACGGATTAAATGTAACACGTTTAAATAATCGTTTGGTAATTAGTTATACGAATGAGTTAAAAAGCGATGCTTCCATTTCGGTGTACAATATGATTGGTCGAAAATTAGTTACGATACAAATGATAAATGCTGTCACCGTTTTGGATAATGCATTCCATTCCGGAATGTATCTTGTTACAGTTAGCAATGGAGGTAAAACGTTAACTAAAAAAATAGTTTTCAATTAAGGTATTTGGTTTTGTAATGTTTAGTTTAATAAACGGGATATGTTCAGCAAGTTGGACATGTCCTGTTTTTTTGAAGAAATAATACATTTATTGTACGAAAATTCAGAATAATAATCTATTTTTGCATAGCGAAGTAAATCTCTAATAATAATATGTCAAATCACCGAAGCATATTTCTTTATATTTCAATCCTTTATTCAGCTTTCTTATTTGCACAAAATGGGAACGGTTTGCTATTTCAATCCAACGACGTCAATAAAGATTTACGCACCTCATTGCATCTGACATCTGAAAAGCCATTTGAATTTTCAGATTCTTTTAGCATGGAATTCGATTTGAAGTTACAAGATAAGTCTGTAAAATTTGGATATATTTTTAGAATAATTTTCGAAAACAATCAGAATTTTGATTTATTGCTCAATGTACCTTCCAGTACCAGTGCTCAACTATTATTTATAGCCGAAAAAAAAGATTTATGTGAAGTTCCGATTCAGAATTCTCACTTCAATTCAACTGGATGGAATCGTATTAAATTAACATTCAATAGTTTAAAAGAAGAATGCGTTTTTGAACTGAATGGTCATGTTTCTAAGTCAAAATTTAAGTTCCCACCCAAAAAAAAGGTTGATGTGTGCTTTGGGCTTAATAAAAGAGCACCATTTGTCAGTTGCGATGTACCACCAATTATCATTAAAAATATTTATGTAAATATCGATAGTAAACGAAAAGAGCATTTATGGGAACTAAATAAACATGGACAGAATATTGTTTATGATAAGTTGAATTACAAAATAGCTACTACAACCAATCCAGTATGGGTTATTGATAGACATATAGCTTGGGGAAATAAACGAGAATTGAAATTCCCTTCACGTGTATTTGCTGTTTTCAACGAAGAGAACACTCTATTTATAGTATCCGAAAACAAAGTATATAGCTACAATTTAGCTAATTCTGAACTAATTGAATATCCATTTCAACCACAACTGCCTATATCCAAACTCTCCAACCAGTTTGTGTACGACTCAAATAAACATCAAATTGTTTATGTTGATTTTGAAAGTTCACAACCTACAAGGTCTAGATTTAATTTTGTATCGAAAAGTTGGGACACTCCTATTAATCATGTAAGAGAATCGGAATATCAGCAACATAATAATTTTTTCTCGCCTATT
>CAIWIS010000257.1 GCA_903912795.1 uncultured Bacteroidales bacterium | reverse complement strand
TGACAATGCAGCAACAAAATATAGTTCCGAGTACATTGGTAATGAATTATTTAATCATTACAAATCAGTAGTTTCAAAATAAAAAACTTATGTGTGGATTTAGCGGCTGGGTATTAAATAGTGCTTTAAGTTCGGAGCTTATGGTTCGGAGCTTGCAGGCTATTAAGCATCGTGGACCCGACGACACACATCTAGTTTTGGGTGATGAAGCACCAACTTTTTTCAGTTGTCATTTATCAAATTCCTATTCCAAACATAATTTTCCACTCATTAACAATCAGTTATCAAAATTCTGCTTTGGATTTAACCGTTTATCCATAGTCGATTTGTCGGACAAAGCCATGCAACCATTTTATGACAAAGAACAAAACCTTTTGTTCATGTTAAATGGCGAAATCTATAATTATGCAGAATTAAGAGCCGAATATCTAAGTGGTGTTGAATTTATATCCGAATCGGATTCCGAAGTGGCTTTTCATTTATACAAAAAGCTAGGCAATTCGTTTGTGAACAAGCTCAAAGGTATGTTTTCGATAGTAATTTTCGATTACAATAACGGTTGCCTAAAGGTCTGGCGCGATAGGTTAGGAATTAAACCTTTTTATTATGCACAAACCAATCAAGGTTTGATGTTTTCGTCCGAAATGAAGGGCTTATTTGCAATGCAAGCCGTTGAAAAAGAACTAAACTATACAGGACTTGCATATTCCATGTATTTAGGTACTTGCCCATCGCCACTTACAATATACGAAAACATTCAATCGTTGCAACCTGGTCATTTTCTCGAATACAATATCACAACAAAATTAATTAATATACAACCATATTGGGTTTTAAAATATAAGGAGAACTCCTCTCCTATCCCATCGGAAATTTTCAATAATGATATCCACGAAATTTGCAAACTGTATGCAACAGGCGATGTTGAAAAAGCAATAATGCTTAGCGGTGGCTTGGATAGCGGAACACTTGCCTATTTTTATGGCAAATACAACGACACTATGGAAGCTGTTCATATTCATAGTGATAAGCCCGACTCCGAGTACGAATTTGCACAACAGAATGCCAAGAATGCTGGTATAAAAATCAACAATTATAACATACCGCTTACTTTTAGCGCTACCGAAATTGAATTTCTACTAAATTCAGAAGAAGAGCCAAATGCATTTCCTGAGCCGGCATTAGTTTTGTGCGACAGCATTAAAGACAAGGAAATCAAGGTATTATACAACGCTTTAGGCCCCGACGAAATTTTTGGGGGTTATGGTTATTATCAAACAATAAAGAATTTCTCTAAATGGTCTTTTTTGTTTCATCTACCTAATTTCCTTTTCCGCAAAAAGCAACAACATAAAATTCAGGAAATTCAAGAATTTGGTTTAGATGCTTTCCCATTTATTGGTCGTCAGTTATTTACTTGGAATGAGGTTATACAGTTTCTGAATGAGAACAAAAAAACAATTCCAGAGCATCCAATATCGTATATTAAAAATCAAATTAAGCACATTTATCCCGAATTCATATCATTACCTTTGCTCAAAAAAGCATCGTACTACGATATTTTTTACTACATAAGTTCACATCACTCCTTTCGGTGCGATCAACCATCCATGCTCTACAGCGTCGAAATGCGTTTTCCGTTTTTGGAGCATACTTTTATTGAAAAATATTTTAATCAGGCCAATACATTTAATGATATAAAAAAAAGTCTGAAGCCCGTTTTTCGCAACTATATCAAACCCTTACTTTCGCCTTACGTTTTAGCAATGAAAAAACAAGGTTTTGGAGTTGACATTGGGCAATTGTTTCCTGAGGCAAACCAAAAGGATGCATACAAGCAATGGTATATGTTGATGTTGAATAAAATAACTGAAAAATTAAACCCAAAGAAATAATTAAAAAAATGACATTTAGCAGCAAAATAAAAGTTATTTATCGATTAATAGCCAATATAATTACCAATCCAATATCTGTCTTTTTAATTTTGGAAGATGAATCGGATTATAAAAAAGCACTGTTCAAAAAATATGGCATAGCTAAACTTCGTACGGTTGATATAAATAATTTTTTGCAAAACAGAAAGGCAAGTATTGAAAGTTATACCTATCTGGACGGCTCGTCCATGGTAACTGATTTGGCATTACTTAAATCGTTGGCAACATCGTTTGAAGCTTGCGAATATTTAGAAATTGGTTCATGGCGTGGCGAAAGTCTTGTAAATGTGGCTAATGTAGCTCATCATTGCACTTCTATAAATTTGTCGCCCGATGAAATTGTCAAATTATCAAAAAACCCCGAATATGCTACACAACATGGCTGTTTGATAACCGACAAATTGAATATTACCACAATTTTTGCCAATTCGCAAACATTCGATTTTTCGACTTTAAATAAAAAATTTGATTTAATTTTTGTGGATGCCGATCACAGTTACGAAGCAGTAAAAAACGATACAGCTAATGTTTTTAAATTACTGAAGGACGAAAACTCAGTAATTGTTTGGCACGATTGCGGATTTAGCTCTGAGCTGCCACGCTATTCGGTTATCAAAGCAATTTTCGATGGAAGTCCAGTGGAGTTTCACAAACATATTTATCATGTATCAAATACCATGTGTGGCATTTATACCCGTAAAAATCTTGAGTCCTATCTTATTCAATCGCCACATCGCCCCGACAAAGTTTTTAGTATAACCATCGAAAATAAAGATATTTAAAAACTGAATATCAAAACAATGACTGCAACAACAAGAATAAAATCAATATTCAAAAATAATGAAAAGGTAGTGGAAAACTATTTTTTCATGACAGCGTTGCAGGTGATAAGCTCAGCATTTGGCATATTAATATATCCATACTTAATTAGGGTTTTGGGTAGCGAAAGTTATGGGTCTTATGTTTTTGCAGTTGCAATTGTTAGTTACTTTTTAGGCT
>CAIWIS010000256.1 GCA_903912795.1 uncultured Bacteroidales bacterium | reverse complement strand
GTACTTGGGCGGTGCATACGAATTTAAAGGCGTTTATGGTCAATATCCTACCAACTTTATTCCGGTAGAAAGTGCTAAACAAAAAGAAACTATTCGCTTTATTATTGGCGAAATGACAAATTGTGAATGGCTGAATAATCGCGAAATTGTTCAACTCGCTGGAACAACGACCGACGAAATTACCAAATGGCAATCGGGAGTAGTTGGAAATATGTTGGGCAATTTCATACTTTCGCGAATAGCAGCAAATCAGGCGCTTTACATAAATAATGGGTATACACTTAACGAATACTTCAACGATGTGGATACTCAAATTTGGAGTCAAACTGCCAAAAGTCAATTGACAAATTACGATAGACATATTCAACTTGCCTATATCGACAAGCTTTGCGGATTGGTTGAGCCACTTTTTACAACCAGTGCAAAGGGAGAACCTCGTCAGGCAAACGAAACTGTTTGGGCTTCGGTGGCTGCTGCGCAATTGGTTACTACACGCGCACGCGCTGCACAACTTGCTTCGTCACAGCCTCAAAATTCAGGACATTACAAGTTGATAATTAATAGGATAGATAAAGTTACAAAATAGGAAGATTAGAAAATTAGAAAATAAGAAAATGTGAAATTATGAAACAGAAATTAGTTGCTATAGTATTGGTTTTGAGTTTTTTTACGGTACAACTTCGTGCCGATGAAGGTATGTGGCTCACTTCGACCATCGAACAAAATATTAAGCAGATGAAAAAGGCAGGTTTAAAACTCTCTGCCGAAGATATTTATAGTATTAACAAAACCTGTGTAAAAGATGCTGTGGTTGGCTTAACTACAGAAGATTATCCTTTCGATAGCTTTTGTACAGGCAGTTTTGTGTCGAACAAAGGGTTGATTCTCACCAATTATCACCCCATTATTCGTTACCTTGAATCTTTTTCGCGCGCCGACCGCGATTTTCTGAAATTTGGTTACTGGTCGACAAAACCGGACGAAGAAACGAATTGTCGCGGTTTACAGGTTATTCAGTTGGTAAAAATGGTTGATGTAACTGCCGAAGTCAAAGCAAATACCGATTCGTTAAAAGGCAGCGAAGACGATAATGTAATAAATAAAAACGGGAAAACTACGGTATCGAAATATACAAAAGGAACCGATCTGGAAGGACGCATAACCTCATTTCTTGGAGGTAATCAGTTTGTGTTGAGCCTTTACAAAATTTACAAAGATGTACGTATGGTGGCAGCACCACCCATGATTTTGGGAAAATTTGCTGGCGATGCCGACAACTGGACATGGCCTCGACATACGGCCGATTTTGCATTTCTGAGAGTTTACGTCGACAAAAACAACAAACCGACAACTTATAAAAAAGACAACGTGGCTCTTCAAAACAATCCTTTCCTGAAAATCTCAATTGGCGGTGTTAAAGAAAATGATTTTGCAATGGTTGTGGGCTATCCTGCACGTACAAAATTGTATATTCCATCGTTTGCTGTTGACTTTATGGAGAATGTAGAACTACCGGCCCGTACCAAAATTCGTGGCGAAAAATTGCGCTTAATCAATCAAACCATTGATGCCAATCCGGAAGTTAAATTTCGCTATACGGCGCGTGTAAACAGCATTGCCAATAATTATTTGCGCTGGCGAGGTGAGTTGGACGGACTTAAATCGATGCAGTTGACCAATCAGAAAAAAGCAGAAGAAAAAGAACTGACTGACTGGATTAATGCCGACATAAGTCGCAAGGCAAAGTATGGCAATATCTTGGAAGATCAAAGCAAAGTGTACGACGAACTTAAACCCTACAAGGTAGTAGATATTTACTTTAACGAGGCTGGAATAAGTGGTGCTGATGTAGTGCCTTTTGCCGGAAAATTTGAAAAAATGGTGCAAATGTTTGGACGTAAAAAAGTGAATGAAAAAGCTGTAAAAGGAGAGATTGACCGTTTGCTTCCGGTTGCCGATATGTT
>CAIWIS010000255.1 GCA_903912795.1 uncultured Bacteroidales bacterium | reverse complement strand
TTGTCCACAGATAACACAGATTTACACAGATAACGCTTTTCTTTATCCGCTTTTTTGCAAAGCAAATCTATCCTTTTTTTTCAAAAATCCGTATTACCCGTTTACGGGGCAGCTTTATCCGCTTAATCAGCGTACCTATTCTTTTTCTTGTCCACAGATAACACAGATTGACACAGATAATAACGCACAACGGGCAAATAACGTGCTTTAGCACCAAATAACGGCGAAGCCCTAATAACGCCTTTAGGCCCCACAACGGGCACCGCCCCTAATTTAACACATTAGCATATTGTCGTATTGGCATATTATTAGTATCTTTGCTCGTAATTAATACAATTTGTTAAAATTCCGGGGCTAAAAACTAGTATTGTATTACTTTTTGGCTGCTATTTATACTGATTTTTGCTTACAACTAAAGTTTACACCACACTCCATATCATTGAAATTCATTTATCTTTAATTTTTACTGTAGAAACGTCCATGTGACAATTAAAAAAAATAATTATAAACACATGAAATCGCCTATTTTTGTTCAAAAAATATTCTGTATTGAATAAAAAAGACTATTTTTGTTCAATATAATACACAATAATGATTCGGAATATACTTTATCAGCAGCTCGAAGAGCGGAATTTGTTACTTAAACAGGCTTATATTGTTCGTATTGACGATACAGTAAAATCAGAATATTTAAGTACTACGCTTATAAAACTTATAACAGGCCCTCGTAGGGCAGGTAAATCTGTAATGGCATTGCAACTGCTGGAAAATCAAAACTTTGCCTATCTTAATTTCGATGACGATTTACTGCTTAAAGACTTTAATGAAGATGCAATCATTCAAGGCCTTAACGAGGTATCTCCGGGCTATAACTATTTGTTGCTCGACGAAATACAGAACTTACCCGATTGGGAATTGTGGGTTAGCAAGCTCTACCGAAGAGGCGTGAACCTTGTAATTACCGGATCAAATTCCAAACTTTTATCGCACGAAATGGCATCAACCCTTACAGGGCGATACATACAAGTCACAGTTTTACCTTTTAGCTTTACGGAGACAATTCGTTTTAATAAACAGATACATCCTTTAGAAATAAATGCTACACCTACCGAAACAGGCAAGATGTTGGGTTTACTGCAAACCTATTTATTCAATGGCGGTTTCCCCGAAACTGTATTAAATCCGGGAATTTTGCGAAATTATTTGTCTTCACTTTTCGATTCCATATTACTCAAAGATATACTTAAGCGTTTTATGATTCGGCAAACGCACCAATTTTATGACCTATCAAACTATTTATTATCAAATTATACCAATCTGTTCACATATAATCAAATTAAAGAAACATTGGATTTTAATAGTGTAGCTACGGTTCAAAAGTTTATAGGCTATTTGCAGGAACCTTATTTGTTTCAGCATTTAACCCGCTACGATACAAAAATTAAAAATCACCAGAAAGCATCGCAAAAAATTTATATTATTGATAATGGATTTGTTCAGGCACGTTCATTTGAATTATCGCCTAATTATGGCCGCTTGCTTGAGAATCTTGTATTTGTGGATCTACTCCGACGCAATTACAAGCCTGAATTAGATTTGTTTTATTATCGTACGCGCAACGATCGCGAAATTGATTTTCTGCTTCGAAAAGGTCATAAAATTGAACGATTAATTCAGGTTTGTTATGATATATCAAGCCCCAAAACGCTGAAAAGAGAATTAGATGCTTTAATTGAAGCTGCAACTA
>CAIWIS010000254.1 GCA_903912795.1 uncultured Bacteroidales bacterium | reverse complement strand
CTTGTCAATGGCTGTTTGGCTAATTCCAATTTGCTCAGCCATAGTTTTTTTGGAAATTTTAGGGTTTTTCTTAATCAACTCAATTATTCTAACTTGACTTTCTACCAACCTTTCTACCAACCTATCTACCAACCCATCTACCAACCCATCTACATTAGTTTTGGATAGGAATATTGTAACTTCAATACCTCCATTCAGTTCTTTAATTTCCGGTTCGGGTAAACCGACCTCTTTACAAGCATTGATAATTTTTAGTGTACCACGCCCCCAGGTGTCTATATATCCTCCCAAAAAGCAAGCATTGGCAATAAGCGGATTGCGTGGACGCGAATTGTGATCGGCTTTCAAATCTTCTATACTCAATCCGATTGGCAATCCGCCCTCATTCCAGATAGAAAGTCTGTCATCGAATACACGCATTTGAATGGTTGCGCCCATATAGGTACGATGTACCAATGCATTTAGTAGCATTTCGCGTAGTGCCTGTATGGGATATTGTTCTTTCTCAACCCGCTGAAATCCTTCAAAACTAATGGGGCGTGTCAGAAATTTGTAATTCAACTGTACTTGAACTTCGTGCAACATCTGAACGATATTACCTTCCACAACTTCATGAAATTTCAAATCGGAAGCATCATTACCAAACCTGCCAATTTTGACTTGAATATTGGGATAAAAACGCATGGGATCTTTGCCAAATAATATAATAGAAGCACGTTTAAGTTTATCGCCGTCAGTGAGTTTTAGCTTTTCTAATATTTTGAAACTGGATAATCCTTTTGTTTCGGGCAATCTACCTTTTTCGCTACTATCTTCTATAAATTTCAAAATACTTGCATTGTCAATATCAAGTATGGTTGCACCCTCTTCAACCACATCATCCCAAGTTTTACCGGCTTTTTTGAGCAAAAACTCATTGAGCTCAACACCCGTGAGTTCCATTTTTGAACTTCCAGACCGGTAGTAATACCTGCCGCGAAGCGAAACAGCAACCGAATATGGATTTACCTTTATTGAAATATATTTTTTTTCGTCCTCATCATGTAGTTGTACATCACATATTATGCCCATATAATTCCTGATTTTATTGGGTATTTCTTCTAATAAGCGAGCATAATCGGTCAAGTGAACCACTTTCCCAGTATCATCTTTACCAATATAAATAACACCACCAATGGCATTTGCAAAACCGCATATCCATTTCAGGTAATCATCATGCCAACTTTGTTTAAATTCTATGTTTTGCTGTTCGTACATTTTTTTTTACTATAAAACATTAATTACTTACTATAAACTGCAAACTGCCTACTGCAAACTATTTCTCTTTCCTCTTCTCCGTGCTGGTTACTGAGCTTGTCGAAGTACCCCTTACCACATACCAAAAACCCTTTAAACCCGTCCACCACCTATAACAATACAAAAACCTCCAGCTTATCCCAATCTTTCCATTAACCATTAACCATTTATCATTAACCATTAATTTATTGTATTTTTCCACCATAAACGCCTTCCCCGGAAATACAACTCCCTTCACATAACGCAGTATATCTCCCGGACTCTTCAACTGCTTTAAATGTAAGATATGCGTAGCAGTATTGCTTCGTGGAGCACCACGACCAATAAACTCATTGCCAGTACCAGCCAGAAAATTCTCAAAGCGAATAAAGTCTTTTCCCCCTTCGGGGGTTAGGGGGCTATATTTCTCATACAAATAATCAGGTAGGGGAGCACCATAATAATATCGCACCATAATCAAATACCGAAACACCGTATCGGCAAAATTGAATTGTATGCATTTCGCCTCAAAACGCTCCCAGAAAACCTCACCCCATCCCTCTCCAGTGGGAGAGGGAGTTAGCGTTTCTGTGCTAAGTTCTGTATGATAAATTGATTTTTCAATATCTAAAATTGATTTTTTCTGAATATTTTCTTTTTCTGAAACTTCTAACTTTGCAACCACTTGGAGGTTCGCAGTCTCCCTCTCCCCTTGGAGAGGGCCGGGGAGAGGTGGTATCTCTCTCAGCAAATTCACAATATCATTAAAACTCGTAAACTGTACATGCGATGTTACAAAATGCTTATCTAGATGCAAACAGGCATGTATCAGCATATCTAGATCGGAAGAGCGTCGTGTAGGG
>CAIWIS010000253.1 GCA_903912795.1 uncultured Bacteroidales bacterium | reverse complement strand
TCACTCAGAATTGTTACCCACTCAGTACCCTGCAAATATTGCAGTTCGCATTTTTGAGTAACTTTATCCCAAGGATTCCAAGGCTCTGCCAGCGCAAGGGTTTGAATAGATACAGGCACTTCAAGGTCAATCTCCAGTATGACTGTAATTTCGCCTTTGGCAGCTTTCCATCCAGCAGTTGGACTTCCATCTGTAATGGCTTTTAGTTTTGCTTCATCTTCCGAGGTGCTTGCTGTTACCTTTTTTCCGTTCGATGGTATAGGTTGAACCTGAGGTTCTCCTTCAATTTGAATAGCTACTACAGCAGCTATTTTATCGGGCGAATAGGCAGGAAGTTGTATGCTCGAATTGCCTTTTCCTACTGTTACTTTGAGCGCTTTACCTGCATCTGCCAATAAATATGCTTTTGTAATTTTATTGCCTATTGGGACAGTTAATTTTCTATCTGTTGGCCAATTGAATACTTGTAAATAGATGGTTTGACCTTTGCGGGTAGCGCGTCCCCACGAAAGGAAAGGAAAGGGGCTTGCTGTAGTTCCATAAATAGATTCACCGTTTGTTTTCATCCATGCACCCATTTCGCGTAAGTTCTGTTGACACACTTCGGGAATAATGCCTTCGGCATTTGGACCTACATTCAACAAGAAGTTACCTCCTTTGCTGGCAATATCAATCAGTTTACGTAATAAATCTTCGGTGCTTTTCCAGCGGTCATCATACGCATTATAGCCCCAATGGCCGTTCATGGTCATACATACTTCCCAATTACGACCAGGAAATCCAGTAGCCGGAATAGCTTGTTCTGGTGTTTCCAAATCGCCACCCATACCAGCACCAAGTCGGTTGTTGGTAATCAGGTTTGGATATTTCTTAACAACATCAGCAAATTTCTGACACAAAGCTTTGGGCATTCTGGTGGGTGTATCCCACCACAAAACAGCCACATCGCCATAATTTTCGAGAATTTCTTTCACTTGTGGCACTGCAATACTGTCGACGTAATTATTCATATCCCCCACTTGTGCTTCGTCCCAACTTTTCCCCACTCCAAAAGCCCCACCTCTGTGATGCCAATCCTGAGATTGTGAATAATAAAACCCTAATTTCATATTTTGTTTGCGGCAAGCATCGGCCAATTCTTTGATAATATCCCTTTTAAAAGGAGTAGCATCCACTATATTGAAAGAACTGGTTTTAGAGCCAAACATAGCAAATCCATCGTGGTGTTTGGTCGTAATTACAATGTACTTCTGACCAGCATCTTTGGCAATTTTCACCCATTCGTCGGCATTAAATTTTACAGGATTGAATTTGGGAGCCAACTGTGCATATTCAGCAACTGGAATTTTTGCATGAAGCATTATCCATTCACCATGATTGGTTCTATCGCCCCATATGCCAGCAGGAACAGCATAAATACCCCAGTGTATAAACATGCCAAACTTGGCTTCGCGCCACCAATCCATTTTGGGATCGTTGAGTTTTGAAACCTGATTTGTTTCTACGTTTTGCGACAAAACAGTTGGCAATAATGCCATTACAGCAAGAAGAATAATTAATGATCGTTTCATTTTTAATTGTGTTAAAATATAATTTCGTGATTTGTTTTATTTTCTTGTATATTTATAATCATGATCTTATGACCATTTAAACTTTCATATTTATCAGTTAAATTTCAGGAAATTACAAGATATTTGCGGAGTTAAGGTTTATTGTTTTACAAATTTTTTTGGTGTAAATTTCATTTTTACCGGATAATTGAATTATATAAACTCCCTTAGGCCAATTATGAATATCAAAAGTTTTTGATGTATTTGATTGCTGTTTTTCTTTCAATACAATAACTCCTGTTTCATTTACAACATTTAAATTATACGCACCAACATCACCTAACAAACTGACATACAATTCGGAGAATGATGGTTTAAGGGAGAGAATTAAATCAGTTGCGACTTTTTTTTACAATTGAATTCAAAACATCGATACGAACGTTTAATACATCATTTCTTCGTTATAAAAAATGTTTTTTGAACGCTAAGATGCTAAGTCGCAAAGAAAAACTACTCGATTATAGGGCTCAGAACATTTCATATCTTCTTAAAGATTCTTTTCTTTTAATCGGATAAGTGCTTCGAGGAAATAATAATCGGCATAATTCAACGGTACATTTACTTCCCTGCCATGTGGAAGGCTGCCAACACTTTGTTTGAGAATGAAATTGCCATTTTCGCCCGTTTTGGCAGCGTATTTATCGGATGCCAACGATTTTAAAATATGTTGCGCATTTGCAAGATATTTATTATCAGTGTATTTGCATAGTTCCAGGAATGCCGATGCCATAATGGCACCCGATGAAGCATCACGCATAGCATTAGGTATGTCGGGCGCATTAAAATCCCAATACGGAACACCATCGGCAGGATAATTGGGATGATTGAGTATAAATGAAGCCACTCGTTGTGCAAAATCGAGGTATTTTTTATCGTTGGTGTAGCGGTAACACATGGTGTAACCATACAAAGCCCAAGCCTGACCACGCGCCCACGCACTTTCGTTGGCATAACCTTGAGCAGTAACCCGTTTTAGAACAACTCCTGTTTCTGGGTCGTAATCTACAACGTGATAGGAACTTGCATCGGGACGGAAATGATTTTTCATCGTGGTGTTGGCATGAGTGATAGCTATATCACGGTATTTGTTGTCGCCGGTTAGCTTCGAAACTTCGAAAAGCATTTCCAAATTCATCATATTATCAACAATAACCGGAAATTTCCAACCGCGTAAGCTTTGCCAGTTATTCACCACATCCCAACTCTGAATGCAACCCACTTTGGGGTTAAAACGAGTAGAAAGGGAGTTTGCAGCATCTATCAATACTTGTTTGTATTGTTCGTCACCTGTAATTTTATAAGCTAGACCGTAGGAATTATTGAAAATGAAACCTAAATCGTGGTCGTTAGTTAAATTTTTGTGATCCAAAAATATCTTCTGCGATGAGATGGCGGCTTCTTTCCATTTTTTATCTTTGCTGAAGTCGTACATCATCCAGCAAGTGCCCGACCAAAAACCTTCGGTCCAATCGAAGGGCTCTTCAATCCACTTAACCGATTTATCGGGGTTCGTGCTTCGTGGAATTTTATTTAGTTTGGTAGCTACATCACGCAAACCCGAAAGTTGGTATTCGGCCTTTTTCAAACCAATATTGCTCAACTTTTGGTTGGCACAGCTGCTCGATACTAAAAACATTGGCAATGCCACAGCCAACGTGATTCTCCCTAAACTTCTCAGCACCGACTTTGCTAACTTGTTGGTGACTTGTGCTCTATATTCAACTTTTTTCATCTTTCCTATCTTATCTACTAATTAATATTTACTTCGTTATATTCTCGTATTTTGCCAAAACCTTCTTCATTTTCGAAACAATTTTTTTAGAATTGTTATGAAGATTATTTTGCTGACTGATATCTTTTTTCAAATTATACAATTCGGGCACATCGCCTTCTTCCATTTTCTTTTTTCCGGTTTCGGGTAAATAAACCCATTCGCCTTTACGAACTCCCGAAACTTTGCCGTATTTTACATACACATATTCGTTATCCATTTTTAGCGTTGGTTTTTTTATGAACTTCGAAATATTGGAGCCATCTACCTTGTGATTCAGTTTTTCCACACCGGCTAAGTTCATAACTGTTGGAAAAATATCAATGGCAGAAACAATTTCGGAGCTTGTCACGCTAGCAGGTACAGTGCCTTTCCAGCGAATAATACAAGGCACACGCACTCCACCTTCGTAGTAAGAAAATTTTCCATCGCGTAACGGATCAGCGCAGCCACCATCCTGTTTTTTGGTAAGCCATGGACCATTATCCGACGTGAAAATCACGAGCGTATTTTCCGAAAGTTGATTTTTATCCAAAGCTTCGAGTAACTGACCCACATACCAATCCAACTCTTCCACCACATCGCCATACAATCCACGTTTACTTTTACCCTTGAATTTTTCGGAGGCAAAAAGTGGCACGTGAGGCATGGCTGGTGTGATGTACATGAAAAATGGTTGTTTCTTGTTGCGTTCTACAAAATCAATAGCATGTTCGAAATAGCGCTGTGTGGTAGTAGCCAAATCGCAGGGATATTCCACAATTTTATCATTGCTCAGTAACGGACATTTTCCGCCTAATTTCACTCTTATGTCATTGCTATTCTTAGTACTACGTACAAAATCCTGATCAGCTTTTCCTTGTTCCAAGCTA
>CAIWIS010000252.1 GCA_903912795.1 uncultured Bacteroidales bacterium | reverse complement strand
TCTAATTCGGCTAATAATTACACATACGATGCTACCAAATGGCATGTGTTTAAGGCAAGATACTCTCCAATTTATATAGCAAATAGCGCTTGTATTTTTCAGGCAAAGAATACAATTGATGACTGGGCATTGCAGCTTATTTGTACTAGTGGTGGAGCTATTGCATATCAAAAAAGATGGGATGGAGTTCAAACAACAATTGCAACTGGTATGATTGGACAAAGCTTTGATATAATGGTGAAGGATGATGGTAAAAATTACGAATTGTACTATAATGGTGTATTAACGACAACTGGATCTATGACCAGAAGTACAGGTTATAATCAATTCAGATGGGGATTTTATCTTACAAACGCAATGACAGGAGACAATATGATGTTTGTTTCAGGAGCTACATTTAGCGTTGTTGCAAAATAAAATTGTAAAATTATGTAAGCGAAATATTTTAAATTGGAATTCTGGCTACTAGTGGTTGGCAAAACCATATACGAAGATTGTTGGGTTCAAACTAGTACTTCCATCGAGTATAAATCCAACAACAGAAACTGGCTACAGCAACATGTTTAGCTTACTAACAGACTGGAGTTGACGTTGTGTTTGATGAAGAAACAACCGTTAAACCATTTCGCTAAGTTCGATTTGTATTTAAAACAATGAGGCAACCTAAATCGGTGGCAAAATGTAATGTGGTGCAAAGTGAATTTTTTCGGAACGTATAAACTTGACTAATAATTAAATGGTAAGCAAATTTGAATTGTGCTAATAAAAGACCCTACGAGCAATTATGTGAGTAGGGTCTTTTTTACGATATAACTACCCCCTTCAATGTAAGCATCCCAAATCCGCCGTATTTTTTCAAGAAGATAAGATTCAGATCTTTGCAGAAAAAATTCATGTTTAGTTTGAATGAAGGTAATCGGTTTGTAGTCTGCTTGCAAGGCGTAGATTTGCGCAAAGGATTGGATGGTTTGTGTGGCATGATTAGATATTTGTCATTGAGCCCCACCAATGGAGATGTTTACGTGTTTTTAAATAAAAGTCGCACAACCATGAAATTGGTACATTGGGAACGTGGAGGATTTGTAATTTATTACAAACGCATGGAAAGTGGACGTGTCAGTCACAAGATATTTATTAAAGAAGGTACAGGCTTTCGTACAATTCGTTGGGATTGTCTTAGCCCCCTAATTAACTGGACTATTTTGTAGAATCAATTTAGGACATTAATTTTGTGGAATTATGAGTAAAATTAGAAGAAAATTTAGTTTATCAGAGAAGCTTCAAATATTGAGTGAAGCAGACCAGAATGGTATTGAAGTAACGATACGTAAGTATCAGTTAGCAAGAAGTTTGTATTACAAATGGAAGAGTTCATTTGATCATAAAGGTTCAGATGGTTTGGTTCCACAATACCGTAAAGTAGACCCTCATGTTCGGGAGCTTGAGAAAGAAAACGAGCGTTTGCGTCGGATAATTGCAAAACAGGCTTTGTATATTGAGATAAAAGATGAGCTTTTAAAAAAAAGTCCGAATCGCCCAATGTAAAGCGGGAACTTTGCCGTAAGTATGCTGATAGATTAAGCCAGAAGGAACTCTGTTCTGTATTGCTTTTACCTAAAAGCACTCGATATTACAACTGTTCAAATAACAAACCTGGAGCAAAAGCCAGTGAGTTTACGTATTGTAAAAACGGCACAAAAGTACCAAACACAGAGGTAGTGGATGTATTGATAAAAGATGTTTTA
>CAIWIS010000251.1 GCA_903912795.1 uncultured Bacteroidales bacterium | reverse complement strand
TACTTTCAGCCAACGAAGCAGTTCAGTTATTGGATGCGTTGCGCAGCAGTTCGTTGTACCGAGCCGACCAGAACAGTTATATTTTGTACCCAAATAAAAGGCTGCCATCGTTTTTGGAAAAAAACAATATTAACCCCGATGATGTAAAACGAATCAACCTGCTCACAGAACTGGTGACAAAAGGCGATAAACGCGTTATCACCACCGATAAAAAAGGCGGATTTCATTTCAATGCTTCATTCAACAATGCCAGTTTCTTGCGCGAAACATTGCTAAAACTGAAAAAAGAAGGTAGTTTTGAGGTGAAAGACACTGACATTCAATCCATAGAAAATGTTTACGAACAAATTTTCGATCATCAATCATTTACGGGCCGCTCCGGCACTTTCTACAAATACGAAGGCTTGGGTTGTATTTATTGGCACATGGTTTCGAAACTATTGCTGGCAATTGGCGAAAATATAAGTTGGGCTACCGAGAGACAAGAAGACAAAAGCATTATTAATGCGTTGAAAAAACATTATGCCGATGTAAAAGCAGGTATTGGTGCTCACAAATCGCCCGCTGAATACGGCTCTTTTCCGTTCGACCCTTATTCTCACACCCCAACTATGGCCGGCGTGCAGCAGCCGGGAATGACAGGGCAGGTGAAGGAAGATGTTATAAGTCGTTTTTTCGAATTAGGCATATCAGTGAAGCAGGGTTGCATCGAAATTAATCCCGAAAATATTAATTTCGAGGAATTTATTATATCAACCGACGAAATCCCTTATTTGTCATTTACGTATTGTTCGGTGCCATTTATTTACAAGAACACAGGAAAGAAAGGCTTCGAAATTGTTTACGTAGATAAAACATCAATACATTCAGACCATTATCAATTTAGTAAAATCCAAAGTTCCGAAATTTTCGAACGGAGTAATGAAATTTTAAAAGTTGAAGTGCATTTCTAATTTATTCTGTTTTCCGCATTGGGACACCCTATAAAATTTTGACAACTTTATAGAGTTCATTCTGCTCATCAACCATTTTCAAAAGGTTTGATTTTGTATGTTTAGATTGCGGGAGCAACTATGTTATTTGACACATATTATGGGTTAATTCAACGGATCTTTTGACTGATAGATTTAATTTGGCTTCTTTCAATAGTCTTTCTAACTCCTTGTATTAGAGTTGCATTGTCGATTTTACACATTATAAGGTTAAACGTCGGATTTAAATTAATAACTATCCACCAAACTCATCATTGTTAGTTTTGGCATATTTTTGATTTTTTCTTTCGTTTTAAATGTGATTTGTTGAGTTGTTCCGGGCAGTAAATCGAAATAATTATCGCTAAAAAAGCCTTCTACTCCTTCGAAATTAAGATACAAATCTTTTACTAACACATTAGACTTCAAAGTAATAGAATACAACCCATCAACCAAGGTGACACTAGCTGAAATATCCGGTTTTGACAACTTCAGGTTTTTGGGTTGGGTAAAGAAATGTACTTTGCGGGCAATCTCTTTGCCATCGCTGTGCAGCCTGAGTAAACCATAAGTGCCCTCCACATTATCGCTCAGCGTGTTTGTTTGTTCTTCGATAATCTTTGTAGATGCATTGGAAGCCACATCTACTTGGATTGAATGGGATTTCAGCAGTTTCCCGCCAAAGTCGTACAGTTCCATTTCGAGCGTGCCCTGAATCGGTTTTTGCTTATCGGAAATAATGGTAACGGCTGTTTTTCCATTTTCTTCAAAAGTAGTTATGATAACAGGTTCAAAACTTCGTTTAATCTCATACTGAAGAGCTTTCCAGCGTTTGTAATAATCGCAGCTCGACCACGAAGCCACCGGCCAGCAGTCGTTGATTTGCCAAACCAGCGAGCCCATATTGTAAGGCATTGCCCTACGATGACCTTCAATGGCAAACCGAATGCCATAAGCTTGTAAAACCTGTCCGACGTACAAAAACTTTTCGAAATTCAACGGTTTTCGGTAATACATATCCATATATTCCTTAATCGTAACATTACCAATGCTACTGCGTTGATGATGGCGCATTACTTCAGATTCAATATCGTAATCTTCGGGTAAGGCGTATTTACGAACTGTTTCTAATTCGGGAAACGACTGAAATCCGTATTCGCTCATAAACCGTCCGATATTCTCAGCATATTTTTCGAACGGATGTTTACCCCACCAAACGCCCCAGTAATGCACATCACCGTTGGGGTTTTTATCGTTGGCATGTTGTTGTGGCAAAATGCTTGCCGGCGACGACTGCCAATAGGCGGTATTACCTGAAAGTGCAGTTACTTTAGTAGGCAGAATGTGATTAAAAATAGTAACATAAGCTGCCCAAACTTGCTTTTTCTGTGTTTCGTTATAGGCTTTTTTCCATCCCCAGTCGCCATTCGGGTTGAAGTTCTGCCATGCCACATCTATTTCGTTATTTCCACACCAAAGCGCAATGGATGGATGATTCCGGAGTCGTTTCACCTGATATTCCGCTTCTTTTGAAATGGAATTCAGGAACCATTCGTTGCCGGGATACATGGAGCAGGCAAACATAAAGTCCTGCCAGACAAGTATGCCGTTACGGTCGCACAGTTCGTAGAAATAATCGTTTTCGTAAATGCCGCCACCCCACACACGCAGCATGTTTAGATTGGATTTTACGGCAGTTTCAATTTCCCAATCGTACACTTCGTTGGTAACTTTATCCAGAAACATATCATTGGGAATATGGTTTTCGCCTTTGGCAAAAACGGGAACACCATTCAACTCAAAATAAAAACTGTGACCTGCGCTATCAGGCTTCTGAATAAGTTTCAATGTGCGCAATCCAATTGCATGTTTCAGACTATCTTCGCTACCGTCAGTAATTATTTTTGCCGTAACATTATAAAGTGTAGCCTTTCCCAGTCCGTTCGTCCACCAACGTTCCGGTTTTTCAATCTCAAACGGAAACTGAAAAGAATTAAGTCCTGCCGAAAGTGAAATATTCTGAAGAGTTATCTGCTTATTATTTACAAAAACAGCCAGTTTTGCTTTTCCCGAAATTGCCGACTGTATTTCTACTTTTCCGTTCAGCGTAGCAAGCTCATCGGTTAATGATTTTTGTTCCACGTAAAAATCATTCATCTTAATTTTATTCCAGCAGAGCAGATAGACAGGTTGCCAAATGCCGGAAGTGACAAAACGTGGTCCCCAATCCCAACCAAAATGGTAAGGCGCCTTACGAATAAACGGACTAACTAATTCAGCCTTGTCCAACCCACCGTTTACAGCCTGATCGTTGGCTGCATGCAGTGTAAAACCATTGGCTTTAAGCAGCTGCAAACCTTTGTTGACAGGGGAATAAAAATAAACTGACAATACATTTTCTCCTTTTTTCAGATAGGGTTTTACATCAACTATCCATTCTCTAAACATATTATCGGCTTCGAGCACTTTATGATCATTCACAAAAACACTTGCATACGTATCCAATCCCTTAAAAACGAGTTCAATATTGGCAGCATTCAGTGTTTTGTCCGTCATTTGAAAAACAGTTTTATACTCCCAGTCTTTTTTATCAATCCACTGTAAATCCTTTTCGTTGGTACGAAAATAAGGGTCGGCAATGAGTTTGTTGCGTTCCAAATCGCTGTGTACACAACCGGGCACAACTGCGGGCAGCCATTTTTCGGAAGTGGTTTCGCGCATTTGCCAGTTGTTGGCTAGTTTTATAATCCGGTTTTGTGCAAATGTGTTGAACACGCTCAAAACAGCCAGAATTGTCATTTTGTAATTCATAGAGATTTTTATTTAGCTTGTATTTCGATTTTTCTCAAAGATAGTTATTTCAGAAACGAAAACTTAACTTCTATACTTGCATTCGTTGAATTTTCAAGTTTTACAGCTATTTTCCTAAAGCCGGCATTTTCAGAGTTTTTTGTCAATGGAAATGTTTCGCCGGGCAAATACGTAGCCGGTAAAACCTGAAAACGGGCATTTTTCACTCCGGAAACACACATTTTCATTTTCTTACCGTTTTGCAATAATACCGCACTTTTACCATTCTTCGAAATTTGTATCTCTGCTTTGGTATGCATGCTCCACCACACTGTAGAAGGTGTTTTTGCAACAAAATCATCTTTAACCGTAATCAATTTCCTTTTTCGGTTTAGTTCTACTGTTCTTTCGTAACTGTTTACGTCGCGTTTATACACATCGCTCAGGTCGAAAACATAGTTGCTCATGGCTGGCGTTGTTGTTTGGCGAATAACCGTTGCTGTGCCTTTTTCGTCCTGTTCAGGTCGGGTCGAAGGGTTGAAAACAAGACAGTTTTTGCCTTCGGTGCGCAGGCGGTAAAAATGCCAACGTCCGGCTTCATTTTGGGCATATACCGAATCGGTGTATGTTGGATAAGTTTTTTTCGAAAAATAACCGGGGAAAGTATAATTATCACTTCCCAGATTGCCATACGCCCATACTTCACCCAGACCCTGAATATAAAATGAGCCTGCATCCAAATGCCCGTGGCTGGCCGAATTGTAGCCACCGTGCACCGAAACATAAAGCGCATTCGGATCTGTCCAGTTTTCGCGCATCGAATACAATTCCAAGCCATAAACCGAGTTATCGAGCGGAACGGTGATGTTGTTTCCTTTTTTCACTAATTCCGGATCGTAATAAAAGAAGTCGAACCAGGGCAAATCGCCATTTTGCGCCATCACCATATCGTATTGCAGTTTAGCAAGCGAAGCATCCTGAAAATGTTTAGCCGGCCAGAAAAAGGTTTTCGCTTTATCAGTTTTCAGGGGGTCGTCGCCGATATTGATGGAAGTTACAGTTCCGGTTGTGTATACAGGAAAATATCCTGTTTTCCGCATGCCGGGCGTTTCGGCCAATCCAAAAGTTTTTCCCAAATGGCGTTGCAAACAATCCAGTGCCGGAAGCGTGTACATCAAGCCATAACCCCAGTACATTAACCCTTCCTCACTTTGTCCATCGGGTTCAAATTCTCGGATAAACAGTTGCATATCGTTGGCAGCAGTTGCCACGAGCCAGCTCATGTTTTGCGGGTCGCGTTCGTACATACACAATGCAGCTACGGCAATGTTTCCGTTACAGATTCCGTTCCAGTTGTTGTTGGCTTTGTTCCATTGCCACGTGCGTTTGGCTTCGTTCTTATATTGCGCCAGCGTGGGAATAAAGAGGTGTTTTTGTGTAGTTTCAAATACAAAATTTCGTTGTTCTGGCGTCATCCAATTATAAAGTCCATCGTAAATAAGTGCCGCATCGAAAGCCGCAATGCCGGTGTCCAGAAAATGCCGGTCGGTGTAAGGTGGCTCAATCAGCGTCCCCCAGTCAGCCCAAGTTGCCATGTTTTCGAACACTTCATAAGCTCTCTGTGCGTATTTGTTTTCACCGGTAATCCAGTATGCAATTACCAAAGGCGGCAGCAAAACGGCATTTGCATGCGTTCCTTTTACACGGAGTTTGGCATCGTCGAGTTCGCCGGTATTAAATGGTTTTTGCAAGTTTTCATCCGCCAGCTTTTTCATCCGCTCCCAGGCTTTCACCATGAGTGGGTCACCACTTTTAATCAGGCTTTTTACGCGGTCGATATCCCCTTGTGTAGCAAACTGACGTGGATGTTGGTTTTGTAATCCGTTTTGCTGAAAAAGTTGTTGCACTTGTTGTGCAGTTGCTGTTTCAAATTTCAGTTGCTCTTTTTGCCGGCGAACTGCTTCTTTTTGAGCCGTAGTTTGGGCAAATAAAAAAGAAAATACAGACAATAAATACAAAGTCACAAAGACACGAAATTTATATATCAACATAGTAATCGAATTAATATTTGTTTAAAGCCCCTTCAGGGGTTTGGGGTCTATTTCCACATTAAACGGCACCGCAGGTAATCCGTCCGTATTCTGCAAATTACAATCGGGGTTCGACTGCCATGCATATTGAACGCGCAAAGCGGTTGCTGCATTTTCAACGCTTATCTCGTTTCCGGCTATTTTTGCATTTACCCATGTCCATTTTCCATCTTTATCGCGTACTGCAAATCCTTTTACAGTTTGATTTTGAGTGGTTTTTAAACCGTTTTGAACAAAATCGAACGAAATCAGCAGGTTGTTTCCTTCCTTTTTTACTGATTTAAGCTGAGGGCCTGAATAGATCAGGTTTTCGTTGTAGGCTATGGCACGGGCAGCAAGGTACAAGCGTTTGCCAACTTCCTGCTTGTTTTTCGGGTGAATATCGTTACCATCGCCAATATCAATCGCAGAAGCCATAGCTGTGTTTTGCGAAAGCTTCAGTGTACTTGCCTGTGCATCGCGGAAAGCAGCCCATTCATCGTTATCGACCGGCAGCGGCGAACGTTCTTTGTA
>CAIWIS010000250.1 GCA_903912795.1 uncultured Bacteroidales bacterium | reverse complement strand
ACGAATCAACTCTTCCGTTTTTAACTACCGAAGTTGATAATGCAAAAGCTACACCTGCTCGCATAATTCGTACTTCAGTTGGCATCGAAGTCCAACTCGATCGTGAAGCAAATGTCGAACTGTACACCATTAATGGCATGTTGATTGACAAAGCACGTGCAAATGGCACTTATTCACGCAATTTGAATGCTGGTATTTACATTATCCGTATCGATGGTAAAGCCACTAAGTTTGTGAAGTAAATAACATCGCCTAATTTCTCCCGCTTTGGCGGGAGAAATTGCAGGTAAATGAACTATGACCGTCTTTTTCGTAACGAGAAGGACGGTTGTTTATGAAAATACGATTATAAATTTCCAAATGAGAAAACTTTTAATTCTTTCATTCTTCATCCTTTCATTTTTCAGTTTAACGGCTCAACCTCCTAAACGCGAGATGCGAGCTGGTTGGATGGCTACTGTTTTTCGTATTGATTGGCCTACTACGGCTATGACTAGTGTTACACCAGCAAATATAGCAGCTCAGAAGGCGGAGTTCGTTGCAATTCTTGATTCGTTAAAGGCATGCAATATGAACGCTGTCTTTTTTCAGGTACGCCCCGAAACAGATGCTTTTTACAATTCGGCATACGAACCGTGGTCGGCACATTTGGGCGGTGAAAGAGGCACATATCCGGGCTACGATCCACTAGCTTTTGCCATTGATGAGTCGCATAAGCGAGGCATAGAACTTCATGCTTGGCTCAATCCCTACCGCTACGAAACATCGGCAGGTAAATACACAGGCAAAATGGGCGATTACAAAACAACTAATCCCACATGGATTTTGGATTACGCAACCTACTCAGGAACTACAAAAACCAAAGATGATGTGACCATTCTTGACCCCGGGAATCCTGCTGTTCGAAAACTAATAAAGAATGTAGTTGGTGATATTTTAAGCAAATATGATGTAGATGGAATTATTTTCGACGATTATTTCTATGCTTATGCTGGTACAAATAGCACTAAAGATACTTACTCACAAAATTTGTACAAACCTACCAATATGACATTGAGTAATTGGCGACGTGATAATGTAAACCGAATGGTAGCCGATGTGTACGACACAATCCAAACTGTAAAGCCTTATGTGACATTTGGTGTTTCGCCTTTTGGAATTTGGACTACCAGTACAACAGTGGCTACTGCCGAAGGACTGACGCTGCCAAGTGGCATTACTGGCTCCAATATGTATGAACAAATATACTGTGACCCTGTAGCTTGGATGAAGCAAGGAAAAGTGGATTATATATCGCCACAGCTTTATTGGACAACAACCAGCACCGGTCAGGACTACGATATTCTTTGTCCGTGGTGGTCTAATACTGTAAAAAAGTACAGCAAATATTTTTATTCCAGTATGAGCATGTCGGCCTTAACATCAACTTATAAAGCTCCACGCCAAACTCCTGCCATACCATTGTACGAAGAGAACCCAACTTTGCACGAACTTAAACTATACACCAAAAATGGCGGTTTGCTTACTACACTCTCTAAAACTGAACAGCGCATTTCAGCTGCATCGGCATTCGACGATTTAGAAGTTGGATTGCAAATTGAACAGAATAGAGTATCGACCAAAAATGCAGCTCCAGGAACTGTTTTGTGGAGTATTAAGCACTTACGAACGAATGGAAAATTCACAAAATATCTTCGCGAACAAAAATTTCAATATCCAGCAATTTCGCCTGCAATTAGTTGGAAAAATCATCAAATTTATGGTGTAGTTTCTAATTTACAGTTTATTGGAAACTTGTTAAGCTGGGATTCTAATGCATCGTTGGTAAAATATGCTATTTATGCCATTCCGAATGCTTCAAAAAACGACCCAAACGCATTTCAAACGTCAGCTAACTTACTGGGAATAAGTTATACAAAATCGTTTGATATAAGTAAACACATTCAAAAACTAACAACGCATCAATTTGCAGTTGCAATACTCGATAGGTATGGAAATGAATATACACCTACGTTTATCACAACTGATTTAGACAGTAGAATCATCCAACGTTTACGTATTGAAGTTAAAAACGAACAACTTAATTTATTTTTTGATGGAAAAGCTATAGTAAAAGTGTTCAATATTCACGGCATTCTACTCAAAGAGCAACAAGCAGTTGATTGTTTCACAACAAGCTTAGCACGAGGTATTTATATAGTAACCGTAAATGACGAAAAAGTAAAAATTGCCTTGTGAAATTAATTTTCAAATATTGTACAAATACAATTACTCATACAACCATACTTCTTTGCCAATAAACTTATTTTGAACAGCTTCGGCTAGTATAAAGTGAGCTACATTGGCTCTGGAGATGGCTGCGCTGCCTTTGATTGGAGTCATTTCTGAACCAGAATTATAAACTCCTGTTAGCGCCTTATCTGTTAATCCTCCGGGTTGAAGAATAGTCCATTGTAATTTGCTTTGGCCAATAACTTGTTGATTACGGGTATGATCCTGTAGCGGAATTCGAAGCAATAAATCAGCAATTAGAAATCGCGCAATGGCAGGCATTAACTGCTTACTATTGCCAGCACCTAAACTGGATAAGTAAATAAAGCGCTTCACACCGCAAGTTTCCATTACATTAATAATATTTTCAATGCCATTGCATAATTCGGTCGCATGCTTTGTAAGCGAATTACCGCCCAATACCGAAATACATGCATCGGAACCTGCAATTACTTCGGTTAGCTGCACTTTATTGCTTAAATCGCCTTGAACGACCTTTAAATTTACATCAACAAGCGTAATCGTATTTGCATTACGAACAAAAAGCGTTAGTTCATGGCCTGCTTCTAATGCCTGCTTTACAAGTAATTGACCTGTACGTCCTGTAGCTCCGAAAATTGTTAGTTTCATGGGGTATTTTTAAAATAGTTTATGGTTGTAACAGTTAGTTGAATAGAAAAGTTTACTAAATAATAATTCAAAAAAAAGGAACTACCCATTTTGAGTAGTTCCTTTTTTTTATAATTGTAGTGGTTATAAACTATTGTTTAACCATTACACCTGTAGCTTCATCAGCTGTTGTTGTAACTACAGAAAGTGAACCATCTGTTTTAAGTGTATACACTTTTTTAAGTACTTTGTAATCAACCGAAATTATTTTTGTTGCAACATTATAAGTTCCAGCACCAGTTACAGAATACATTGTCATTGAAGTTGCAGGCGCCCTATAAGTACTTGGAGTCATGGTTACATGACCATAATCATCAAATACATATTCTTGTTCCCAAAGCGGTGCACCCATATCCCAGAAATTATCATTTTTGAGCGTTGTAGCATTAACTTTAGTTAAATTTACATTGTATACATAAGTACCTTCAGTAACTTTATAAGCACCAACAAAATCGTCGATATTATAAACAATTTTTGCAGGAGGTGTAACATCTACATCAAATGTAAATACTGGACTTGTTGTAACAATGCCTTCAGCATCTACGTTTTCAACATACCAATAGTAAGTTTTTCCTTCGGCAACAGATACAGAAATTTCCTGAGTTGTATGACCTGCTTTTAGTAAAGCTGGTGATTCAGAAGTTCCGAAATAAACATCCCATTTTACAGCAGCACCACCTTTAGATGCCCATTTAAGCATTGTAGAAGTAGCTGGTGCTATTTTTGCATGATTTAATGGAGCAGTTGCTTCAGGTATACTAAATGTATTTTTAGTAACTACCATCGAAGCTTCTTCAGTAGTACAGCTATTAAAACTAATAGCAACCATTAAAAGTGGAATTATGGCTAATAATATTCTTTTCATTTTCTTATTTTTTTAATTATTTGTTTTACTTGAGTTGGAAAATACTTGTTTAAAAGCATTTTCCAACCTTTTATAAAATATTATTACAATCTTACAAGTGTTTCAGAGATAACCCTGTTTCCACCACCACCTACATAATAGTAATTAACCACAAATGTTTTAGTAGCAGGAGTATACGTGTTAACACCACTCTGAATCAAAGGCTGAGATGCACTGATAGATCCGGTAACAGTTACTGTATTGTCAGCATTTACCGTAAAATTTGCATCATAAGCACCTAAATCTCCAACAGTTGTTTTAACGGTTTTACAATCAACAGTTGACAACACTTTGTCTTCGTCGATAATACGTACACCAGCTGTGGGGTGAGTAAAGGTACCACTTGCATGATAATTGCCTTCGTAAGGATTCGAGATAGGAAGTGATACTAAATATGACTTCATGTTTCCCGCAATAGCAATATCTCCACTAACTGACTGTATAGAAACAGCAGCAATAAATTTATCACAAGCATCTAAAGCTTCTGCACCCCAAACTCTACAATTAACCATAGCAGTGCGTGTACCTTTGGCTATAACAATGTTTGGATTAAGAATTTCTAGATTTGGAAATACTTTAAAAGAAGTTCCTTTTAGAGTGTTGTAATTAGTTACAGCAGCAGGATCTTTTACCATTACAATATTTATATCACTTGTAGGTAATTCATCAGTTGCAATGTTAATCATAAATGAATAATTTACGTAACCAGGAGCGGGTTTTAATCCTAATGATTGTAACTGTGGTTTTAAAACAGTAGCATAAGCCTTTCCGGCAACATCATCTTTCCAATAGTCTGAATCGTCGTTTAAGCACGATGTTGATATAAACATCGAAGCAACTAACGATAAAGCTATGAATATTTTATTTTTTATACTTTTCATATTGATAATATTTTAAAATTATAATTTTAATTAGCGATTTTGCCAGAAAATCTTAGAAGTAAATGAATTTATATCACCAACTGCAATTACTTGTTCGTTGTTTACCGACAATTCAGTTTGTGGATAAAGTAGGCGAACTGGAGGTGTAGAGCCTAGCTTGTTTACATCAGGGCTAAAGTTCAAACCTGCAGGATAACCAGATCTTCTGTAATCCGACCAAATTGTAACTGGTGCAATACCATTAAGTGCAGCCCATTTCTGAGTTATAATTAATTCAGTAGGTATAGTTGCAACTGTATAGTTCACTTTTGAGTTTGGCTGAGCTACATAAGTAGCAGCTTGTTCTGGAGTTAGTCCCATATACACAAATGATTGTTTAACAGCACTTTCGTACAATGCTTGAGCGTTACCAGTAGTAATTAAACCTTTAGCAACTGCTTCGGCTTGTAAAAACAAGGCTTCGAAATCAGTAAATAATGGAGAGGCTTTTGTAGCCGATCCAATCATTGATGTAGGATCAATAATTTTTGTTACTGGATCCTGTATAAAACCTAACTGTGAAGTTGAAGCAAAAGGTGTCAAATTAGCAGCTGGTGTTCCAAAAATATTACCTGCGTGCGTTGTATTTTTCTCACCTAATTTAAAGAATTTATTTCTACGTAAGTCATTGGTAGCATTGTAGAAATCTACAACATCCTTACCAGCAGTATAATAAGTTATGCCATCAGGTTTTGAAGAACCAATTTCACTATAGAAATAGTTGTAGAATGGATTCATCTTTGATGCAGATACTAAATATCCAGGATTAACTAAAGCACCATCGCCTACACCCATATAACCAACGCTAGCAGTAGTTGCAATTTTTTCCTTGATATAAGTTGTACGACCAGTCATGCCTGATTGTTGTACTAAAATTCTTAATTTCAATGTATTTGCAAATTTCAACCATTTGGT
>CAIWIS010000249.1 GCA_903912795.1 uncultured Bacteroidales bacterium | reverse complement strand
AATCAGGATTTACACCTATATAAACGCTCCATTCTTTTCCCTAATTTTGAAACTGATATTCAAGGCTTTGCTTTGTACAATAGTTTTATTTGTAACTAGTTGTATTGTAAAGTATTAAACCCAGATTACGCATTAGAAAAAAATCATTATTTTTATACGCAAAATTCTAATGCGTAGCATTAGAGAAAATGAGCTTATGGAATTTGACATATCGTACACCAGCAAAGAGATTACGCCATGGGGCGGAATGGTTTTTTTGAGGCAAATGTTACAGAAAATTGGCTTCAGAGAGTTAATAGAGAACAATCCGGATTTGCCTGTTTCAGGATCAAATCGAGGTTATAAAACCTCTACTATAATCGAGGGTTTTATTACGAGTATTTGGTGTGGTGCCAATCGTTTTTTACATACCGAAATTACTCGTCACGATATAGCATTAGGTAAGATATTCAACTGGAGTCGTACGCCCGGACAAGATACCTATAAAAGGTTTTTTTCTAAATTCACCCAAAGCACGAATCAAAAGGTAAGTGATTATTTTTATACATGGATTTTCGAGAATATCAAATTCAATAATTTTGTTTTAGATATTGATTCCTCCGTAATGACAAGATATGGGGA
This sequence comes from uncultured Bacteroidales bacterium, assembly GCA_903912795.1. Lineage (GTDB taxonomy): Bacteria > Bacteroidota > Bacteroidia > Bacteroidales > Paludibacteraceae > Paludibacter. The sequence goes on along the minus strand of CAIWIS010000249.1, from coordinate 997 downwards.
ACAAGAGGGAGCAAAAAAAGGCTATAATCCGGTAAAAAGAGGGAGGGCGAGTCATCATCCCCTTATTGCATTTATTGCGGATGTAAAGTTGGTGGCGAACATGTGGTTGCGAAGTGGAGACTGCTCATCTGCAAACAATTTCCTTTCGTTTCTGGAGGATACTTTATCAAAATTAAAGAACAAAACTATTTCACTAATCCGTTTGGATAGTGGTTTTTTTCAAGCAAATATATTGGATTATTTGGAGCAAAAAGTAATGGATTATGTTGTTGCAGTGAAATTCTCACATCCCATTCAACGAGCCATAAATGAAAGCTCAAATTGGATTATATTGGATACAGGGATTGAAATTTGTGAACAAATGTATCAAGCTGAATCATGGGGCAAGCCTCGTAGAATAGTGATTGTAAGGCAAAAAATTAAAGACAGACCAAAGGCTCCCGGTAAACAGCTGAGTCTATTTGCGGAAGAAGAAACCCACAGAAATTATCGTTATTCTGCTTATGTAACGAACCTGAAATTGCCTGCAGCAGAAATTTGGCGACTTTATAGAGGTAGAGGCGATGCCGAAAACAGAATCAAAGAATTGAAATATGATTTCGGATTCGACAGCTTTAATCTAAATGACTTTTTCGCCACGGAAGCTGCATTGACTTTCGCAATGATAGCATACAATCTAATGTCGCTTTTCAGAATGTTTGTACTACAAGAAAAAACACAAAGAACTTTATCTACATTAAGATATAGAACATTTGCTATTGGAGCATATTTTGAAAAGGTCAATGATAAACTCGTGCTCAAAATCGCTTTGAATAAGAAAAGACGAGCTTGGTTCTCCGGACTGTGGAACTATTATAATGTATTCGATTTTCCCTTCAAATTATCTAATGCGTAATCTGGGTTTAAAGTGTTGTGTCGGAGTCTTCATTGTTTTGTGTGTTGGTTTACACAAATATGGAGACTCTTTTTTGTTATTTTACATTTTGTGGTGATTTTT
>CAIWIS010000248.1 GCA_903912795.1 uncultured Bacteroidales bacterium | reverse complement strand
AGGAAGCCACAAGTACATTTTCGCCAACAGCCTCCAAAGCACGTTCCCAATACTGCATTTTTACTTCCAGAATTTTTTCCATAATGGCTTGGCAAACAGCTGGATTCAAATACATATCCATCAAAAATTTTTCATAGCCTGTCATCCACATTGCGTGCTCCCACATCCCCGAGCTCATTCTGCCAAGTACATAAGCCTTTTTCTCAACGTTTACAATTCTGTCAGCTTCTTCTTTCATTTTTTCATATCTGAAAGGATCGCAAGCATTTGGCCATTGGTATTTTTCAACGTCAGCAACTGTTTCGGCATGTGCCAGCGGACTTTTGTGTAAATCGTAATAATATCCGCCGGGAGGCATTCTCCATTGCATGCCCCATTCATCTTCAACAATATGACTTCCAGTTTGGTGACCTAAATCTTTCAATTTGCTTTTGTCAGGTACTCGTGGACTAACATTTTTGACATCTATTTTTAAAAAATCAATCATATCGTCGCCCGTATAAGCCATTTGAGTAATGGTATCTTTTACTACGCTCGGAGTATTAATTCCTAAATACTTTTTAAGTTCAATTAATGCATTTATGTTTATTCCCGAAACCAAAGTACCACCAATGTCAAATGGTATTTTATCAGACTCTTTATGATCAAGAGCCATTTTTACTCTTTCTAAACTATTCATACTGATTTATTTGTTTATTTATTTATTTGTTTTAATAAATCCAACTCCATCGGCAATTATAAACCCATCAGCACCTGTATTTGAAATTGTTACTGAAGCAGGTTTCTCTTTATCAAGATAATACTCTCCTACTTGTACTGCAAAACCTAATTTATCTCCTTTTTTGAAATTCCAATCAATAACTGACTCTTTTTGGGCGTATTTTACCGTTATCTTTGCATTGGATGCATTTTTCTCATTAGGAAAATACATCAAACAAATCTTATAGTTTCCAGACTCTTTGACAGGGAGTTGATATACGCATTGAGCAGCTTTTTCAGGAGCTGCACGTAAGTAATTAGCCTCAAATAATCCCACTAAACCGATTGTGCTAGTTTTTACCCAGTCTCCGGAATATTGAACTAAGTCTTTGTCAGATGATAAGATAACACAGCTCGAATTTTTGAGATTTTCGGGATTAATAAAGTTGGATGCAGTACCTTTAGCGCCAAGTTCGTGTACCAGAAACGGTTCTATTCGTGTATTGGAGACTAGGTTATTTTCTATATCTAAGTTCCAGTTTCCCATTATTGTCTTAATTTCTCTTTCGCCGGAATTATATATTACATTATTTTTTATAGTTGTATTGCTGGTGGCCCAATCAAGGAAAACCCCGTTTGCTAACACTCTCTGAGGTTTTCCCTCCGGATTTTGTTTATACCCCCACATATCATACAGATAGTTGTTTAAAATATAGTTGGGAGCATTAAAACGGTTCATGGATGCAAAATGAATTGCAGCTCCATCAATAGTTGTCTGCATACAATCGTGTATCTCATTAAACTCTACCACATTACCTCCCTGGTTTCGGAAAGTGAACACCCCATTTCTTGAAAGATCCTGAAAGTGATTGTGTGCTATGTGATTTCCCGGCAAACTAACCATTGAGGCCGGGCGTGAATCAATATGCACTCCACCGCCATAGTATCGGATTTGCCCACAATGTTTAACCGTATTATGGGTTATCTCTGTTAAATAGGGAGCTACTTTTGCTGCAGCTTCTCCAGGTGTATAGATTTTGGAATCATCCATATACGAAAGTCTTGAGCCGGTAAGCAACACGCCTCCGCCCCCAGAATTTAAAACAGTACTTCTACAAAATGTATTGTTCTTACTATCCAGATGCAACCACAATGCATAGCCACCAATATTTTCAAAAGTACAGTCTTCTATGCTGCAATTTTGTGTATTTTCAAACATCACTACTCCATCGGTGTGCACCCTGGCCTCAATTTGGCCCAATGTAAAAGTGGTATGACGAAACTCCAATCCTTTGAAATTAACAAAAGCTACATGAGTACCCTTTTCAACATCTCCCTTTAAATAAATAATCCGGTTAAGGAAAGGCGCAATAATTTTCTGACTATTAGGATTCTGCCCGGACGCTGCCATATAATAAAGGCGTCCGATTTTTGTATCCAAATACCATTCTCCGGGCTGGTCTAATTCGGCCTTTACACCTTCAATCCAAAACCAGCTTCCTTTATCCATCATGGCATGTCGTTCTCTAGGTCCAATTGTAATTGTTGACGCTTTTACATCTACTTTAACCACATCGTTCCATTGATTAAAAAAACGCCATTGCGGGACAATATTGATTTGTGCATCGGGTTCATCTCCCCAACATGCCTTTACCTGACCATTAAGGAGTTTTACATATTCTTTTGTGCCATCAACAGAATAAAGAAACGGATTCTGCTCATTTGCATTCGGGAAACGTGCCCGGATGGCTCTTTTTTCATTGATATAAAGTTGTCTGAAATGCCAAGGACCGATAGGTTGTTTATTATATACCTCAGGTTGAGTAACATTTCTTTCCCATCCTTTGGTTTGAGGTAAATCGACATACCATGTTTTACCATCGGAATCTTTCTTCCATTTTCCACTAACAATCCGTCCTCCACTGAGAATAACTTTTTCATTCTCAGCAGCACGCCAGGTTATAGGGGCTTCTTTTGTGCCTGAGTCTTCAGGTTTAAGTTCGAGTGTTTGTTGGAGATAATAAACACCCTCCCTGATTATTACTTCAACAGGACGATTAGCATCGATTTTTTTTGTCTCTCTGACAGCATTTTGCGCTGCCTCAAATGTCGCAAAAGGTCGGTCGACCGATCCGTTATTTGAATCGTTTCCATTTAGAGAAATATAAAATTTAACAGACTCGGCGGCTCTGATTTCACAACACAATGAGCTGCTTATGATCGTAATTAAAAAAATCATAATGAATATGCCCGAAAAGTTAGCATTTTGAGAATTTATTGTATGTTTAAAGTTTAAAATCATTTTCTTGCTTTAATTAAATTAATGTTTTATGACCATATATTTACATGTGTATATGGATGTAATCAATCATTGGATTTGGTAATCGATTTTATATGGATTCCAATTATCAATTTATCAATTTTTATTCGAATACCCGTATTGCGTAAACGTGTGCACGTTTAATACCATTAGTAGCCAAAATTTCTAAACGTATTGTTTTAATGTCTTTTAAATCGCAGGTATGTTTACGCAATCGTTGATAGTTATTTAGAACTTCAACAATTAGAGTTTTGTTTCCTTTATTATCAAAAGCCCATAATTTATAATTTTTCACAACTGTAGGAAGTACGTTTTTCTTATATCCGCCCCATTTTTGTAAAAAATGAAAACTTAGGATACTATCAAAAACCAAATCAATTTTTTTTGGAGCACGAACATTGTCCCAAGTTAATTCAATCCATTCAGATTGTGCAAAATCGGTATTTTTACTCGACCAGATGTTTGGCTTATTGGTAGGTCGCGAAAATTCATTAATAGCATTTTCGGGTTGATAAACCTGTTGCGCTGGATGAAGTTTAAAACAAAACGCATCGTTTTCAAAATCGCCTGCAATATTTTGGGCAGAATTTGGCGTATGCCATTTCGAGGAAGGGTCGGGGCGAATAGGATCTTCTGGGCGTAGTGAGTACAAGTTTGTACCAACCGTTGCTTTACCAATATTTAACGAAAGTTGAGCATTGGCTTTTACAACTAAGAAATGCCATCCAGTACGCGAAATTTTGCAGCTTACTGGTAAGTTGACCCACTGCTTTTCACCTTTGTTTATTGATACTTTACCAGACCAAATCATATCAGTTGGAAAAGTCGATTTTGATTCAGGTCCTTGAAATATCTGTGCTTCTAAAGTTGTGTTCTCCAATGCATTTAAATATAATTCAACTCTTTCTATATTGTCGGTTACAATTGGAAACAATAGCATTTTATCTTTTTCCAATACTATTGTTTTAACCGACTCGGTTACATCGGGCGATGGTAATACCGACGATGCATTTACCTTTGCTTGAGGTGCAATATCTCCAATTAAGGATATTGGCCAATTATGAAGGTAATGGTCATTTACCAACAACTCGTTCTGGGCTTTAACAAAAAGTTTTTGCTCAACAAGTTTACGTGGATTAAGTTTTTCTTTAACACAAGTTGAAGCAGCTGCGCCAACGGCTTCGCCTAATTGAGCGGTAGTAAACATTACACGGGTGCTTGAAAGAGCATAATGAGTAGCGCTAATATTCCTACCTGCCATAAACAAATTGTGAATGTGTCGGGAATATAGACTTCTCAACGGAACATTGTATGGCGATGGATGGTAGGTATGATAAGAGCCAATTTCAAAATCGTAAAATCCTTTAGGAGGATGATGGTCAAATCCCCAGCCTCCAAAAGCAATGGCATCATCAAAATGTCGTGGTGGCACAATATCACCCATAGAAAGGATATGATCTCCCTCCAAACGCCTCGATTCGCGTTTTGCTGCAATTGGACTAACCCAATCTAATTCATAATTCACTAACTCTTCTTTTAAGGATGATTTATTTTTTAAATAATCCCATGTTGCTAAAGCGATTTCTCTGGCATCTTCAAAGATAGTTGCAGTTTCATGCACTGTATCTGTATTTCCACCAATCTCTATCCACCAGTAACCACCATTATTGTTAAAAAAATCCTGCGTGCATGGACGAGTAGAATTAAAATCTTCGTGGTTTAAATCAAGTTTAATCCATTCGGGTTTAATAAATGGTTTAGCACTTCCGGTATCGATAGTATGAAATTGTACACTTCCTCCCATACAAAATGGTTGTACATCGTCTTCGCACATCGATTCGTTAAATTCACTTTTTGCTTCAACACCCATTCTGAAAGGTGCACCAGCCAAAGCGCCAACAGTTGCATCGCCAGTACAATCGGCAAAAAATGGAGCTGAAAAGGTATGCCATAATTCCGATCCTGAGGTATAACCTTTTACGCACTTAATCAGATTTGTAGTAGAATCAACTTCAACTTCATTAATAATGGTATTAAAAAAGCAAGTAAGATTTTGTTCAGCTTTGACAATGCCATTCAATACAATATCAAAGCCTTCGTAACTAAAACTTGGATTATCATGTAAATTTTTTAAATATATCTCTTCAATCATTCCAGTTTCTCTGGAGTATAAAAAATTACAGTTGTCTGCGCCAACCGGAGTAACACGTATTTCTTTACTGGCATTCCCACCCAAGACTGGTCTGTCTTGAATTAAGGCTGTTTTAACTCCTGCTCTGGCTGAAGTAACAGCAGCAAGCATTCCTGCAAAACCGCCTCCAACTACTACAAATTCAAAATTGTGACTTATGTGTTTCATAAAAAAAATAAATTGTTGTTTTTGTGATATATTCCAAAGTGAATAAAATGGAAGTAACTGGTTATAACATTTATATTGGTATGATTAATAATTGTAATAGATATTATCCATTACTTTCCATCCTTTCTGGTCAGGAAAGATTCCTTCCTGCATTGGATTACATAGTTCAAGCCATTTAGTATTTTCAGGTTCAGCATTTAATTTTGCCATATCCCCGTCCAGGTCATTACCCCAGTACTCGTAATATCCGAACTCATACCATTCACCATCTGCAAGTTGAACCAAAAAAATGGAAAAATTGCGCATATTGTATTTCGTCAGTAGGTGACGCACACCGTCATTGCTATCGGCATGTAAGTTTTTGTACGCTTCAAGCTTCTCTTTTTTTACCTTCACAACCATGCCAACACGTTTTATATTTTCGTGCCATTCCTGGTTAATATTATTGTCGATTCCAGTCATAAAGAAACTAATATTTAAGCGGCAAATTAACAGCTGTATCCTTCCAAACCTTATAAAATTCAGCAGCAGCTTTGCTAAACCTTACATAATCGGCTTGTGTTTCAAAAATCTGGGTATCATTCCAAAGTGCATCCCTATCATGACCAAATAAACGAGCTTCGGGCCAGAAAAATACCTGTCCCCAAATCAAACGGTTATTCGTATTTATTCCTGGATTTTCGGGTGTGCCATCGCCATCTATTGCCTCAAACTGTTTTTGACTGAGTGCAATTTTGGTTGCCGCAACAAGATTGGATTTTATCCATTCCGAACGCTCTGCCATGGCAACATAACCCACCTTGCTGTTTTCCCGTTGGTGAGCCCATGCCAGACAAACTTCAGGCGGAGTCATTCCTGTTTCTTTGGCTACTTGCAGAATTACAGCGTGTTGCATGTCAGCCTGGTGTTCTGCAAAACGGTCGCGTCCCGGACGGCGTGGTGAACCTAAGGACATGTAGCCTGAAGGTACGATATTATTATCAATAAAAAACTTTACTAGCTCCTGTTGCTGAAACAATGGGTGCAACTCCATTTGGTTGTAAACCGGACGGTTAAAATCGTTGGTATCCCGAAGCAGGAGTTCCATTGTTTTACGCGTTTGATTGGAAGTGCCAATGTTTTTGACTTTTCCGCTTTTTTTAAGTTCGGATATTTTTTCCCAAACTTTCATAAACGATTCATGAATGTAAGGCACAGCATGATCGTTTTTAGCATCGCCAGCCGAGCCTGGAACATGAAAATTAGGCCATGGCCAATGTACCACATACATATCAATATAGTCGAGCCCCAGCATTTTTAAAGTATCCTCACAAGCAGGAATAACATCTTCGGGGTTCATGTGTTTGTTCCAAAGTTTCGATAGCACAAACAACTCTTCTCTTTTTACATAACCCAATTTAATTGCTTTTGCAATTGCCCGCCCTACAACTTCTTCGTTTTGATAGGCAGTAGCACAATCGAGATGTCTGTATCCCAGACGAATAGATTCAACGATAATATCTTCCATAATCTCTATAAGATCAGGATTATCGGAATGAAAAGTTCCCATTGCAGCCTGATGCATACATGTACCATCGGGTAATACAAGTTGTGTAACTATTGATGGATCAATCGGTTCAATGTTTTTGTTTAATAAATTCATTTGTGTGTTTTATATATTGGTATTATTTATACACAGGCATCGCTCCATCTTGTGTGCAAACAAAAGCTGCTACCTGTGTCGCGGTTTCATGTATCATTTTTAAATCTTGATTTTGCAGTAGTCCGGCAACTAAAACTGCAGTGAATGAATCGCCTGCACCAACAGTGTCGGCAATTTTTACTTTTAGAACTTCCATAAACGATTTCTCATTTTTGGTCACCAATATGCTTCCTTTAGCTCCTTTAGTTAAAGCGATTAATCTCAGGTTGAAGCGTTTCATCAATTGTGATAGCAATTCGTCGTCAGTACCATTTAATTGAAATATGCAGGCTACAATTGGCAATTCATCATCATTTAATTTTAAAACTGTTGCAAGCTCAAGTGATTTTTCAATTATTTCTTGGTTGTAAAACGCTTGTCTTAAATTTATGTCAAATACCCTTAGACACTCCTTTTTTGTTGCTGTCAAAAACTGTAGTATGGTCTTTTGCGAAACCTCATTGCGTTGAGCAAGACTACCGAAACATACAGCATCAACTTGGCTGGCAAGCATCTCTAAATCAGCACTCCACTCAATTTGATCCCAAGCCACATTTTCATGTATTGTATAATCAGGTTGACCATTTTCGTCTAAAGTTACTGTAACTGTGCTCGTAGGAAAATCAGTTTCCTGAATATAATACGCAGTCAAATCTAAGTTTTGAAGTTCCTTTTTAATTTCGTTCCCGAGATTGTCTTTCCCAATGGCACTAACTACAAAACACTCGCATCCACTTTTTCTGGTGTGATAAGCAAAGTTGCATGGAGCACCACCCAATTGTTTTCCAGCTGGCAAACAATCCCAAAGCAACTCTCCAATGCCAGCAACTATAAATTTATTTTCCATAATCATTAATTGTCAATCATTAATTAAATTATAGGTCAATCATTACTTTCATCACTTTATCGCCTTGCTCACCAATATATTTGTACGCATCGAGGTATTGATTGAATAGGAAATGTTTTGATAAAAGCGGTTCAAGGACAATCGCACCTGTCGAAATTAGTTTTACAGCTTCCTGATAATCCTCTTGACGATACATCATAGAACCAAACAAACTCAATTCGTGCTCGCCTACAAAGTACATATTTACCACAGGATTTTTGGCATAAACCCCAAGAATTACCACTTCGCCTCCTTTTTCAACATTCGCAATCAATACATCGAGTGATGACTGTACGCCGGCTGCCTCAAAACCAATTTGATAACCTTGGTTGCCAAAAACAGCTTTTACACCTTCGGCAAAAGGTGTTTGAAGTATATTCAATGTATTTTCAATGCCGCATTCTTTGGCTTTATTGAGTTTGTAATCGCTCACATCGGTAATCAAAACATTTTTAGCGCCGCGCGCTTTGGCAAACTGTGCCACTAAATTTCCTATGGTACCAGCGCCCGAAACAACTACATTTTTACCTTCAACACCCGAGCATCTACTGGTAGAATGCGCACCCACCGAAGCAGGCTCTATCATTGCACCATAATCAAAACTCATGGTATCTGGAAAAACAATTAACCGGTCTTCTGTTACAACAAAATATTCTTGTGCAGCTCCAGGAGCCTGAAATCCTTGCACTTTAAGCTCCTGACAGGCATTGTATTGTCCCCGTTTGCAGGGTCCGCATTTTCCACATACCAATTGTGGACGAGCAGTAGCCCGTTGGCCAACTTTGCCTGCTGTAACAGCATTTCCTACAGCAACAATGGTTGCAGAATATTCATGCCCCTGTACCACAGGATAAGGAGTAGCTGGATGTTCGCCATGAAAAACATGGATATCGGAACCACATACACCAATGCGGTGTATTTTTAACAACACTTCGTTGGGTGCCAATTCGCCAGGTAATTCAACATCTCTTATTTCGATATTGCCCGGCGTATTCATTATTGCTTGTTTCATATTTTATAATTTATTCATTCTATTTTTCGCAATACCATCTGTCGCCAGCACCCGAAACCAACATGACATTGGCATAAGCAGTAAAATCGCCAGTGCGTATCACAGCTTTCACGGTTTTCGAAAGTAGTTTAAAATCAGCATGATCAATAGTTTCCACAGGCATATTTTCTCCAAAGCTGTTGGATATTGCCTGGAACAATGTTGGACTTGTAGCTTTGGTTTGATTTGCCATAATCATTTTCTCAACCGAAAAATATTTTT
>CAIWIS010000247.1 GCA_903912795.1 uncultured Bacteroidales bacterium | reverse complement strand
TCTAACAACCAGACCACCCACATTTGAGCCTGCCGACCAATCCAATACAGCAGAAAAAACATAAGGAGTATTATATGCCGTTTTTGAACGAATTACAATTTTGTCTGACCAATGAAACTGCAAATAACCGGAAGTAATATCCGCTGCAGAAAAGCAATTTGCAGTTAATGCTTCCCATTGGTTATAAAATGTAGTACCATTCCAAGTGGTGTTAAATGCCTGAGAATAAGTAGTCGTATAGGTAGCTGCCGGTTTGTCACTGTCAAAAGCAGGAACCTCGGCAGTTGCCGAAAAAACGGTTAGAAAGCTAATTGTTATGCAAATGGCTTTCATCTTTCTGAAAGAGTTGATTTTTTTCATTTTTTTTGTTTTTAGTAAGTCAATATGTAAATCAGTTCGTTACATAAATGATTTGGATTAATATTTAATTTAAAATTTGATATTCGTTTTTTATTATTTAAGTGAGTTTATTTTCACTGGCCCAAACAAACCTGATGGTTGCAATGCACTTTCAGCCGTATAAGGATTTACCGGACACCAGGTTGTTCGTTGTTCAACAGGCAATTTTTGGTCACCAATCAATCGGTTTATCCAATTATTTACTACTTCAATTTTCAATTCATTCTTTCCATTTTTCACGAATGCAGTAATATCTAATTCGTAAGGTGCTGTCCACAAGCCACCGGCATAAACACCGTTAATATAAATTTTTGCCATAGCTGTAACAGATCCTAAGCTAATCATCACTTTTTCTCCTTTGGCAACTTTCTTCATTTTGAAGTGATTACTGTAAATGGCTGTACCGGAATAATGCTTTATACTGTCGTTCGTAGAAGTAGTCCAATTCATTAGCGTTTTGAATATCACTGGTTTTACAGGTCCACGTTGGCTGGCTTCGAATTGCACTGTCCACGGAGTTTGAAAATCGTTGAGTAAAATAGGAGTAGGATAATTGGCTTCCAAGGTTGTTGAAGTAGATTTGTGTGCTTCATTTCTAAAAATGACAAATACACTTTCTTTTGGTGACAACTTCAATGGCACTGCTGTTGAACTTACACTCTGCGTGTAAGCAGGAAGCGTGCGAATGCTCCCAGTAGTTGCCTCCCAAAGTTCAGGATGCAATCCTTTTACTCTGAATTCGGGCGTAACTAATTTTGTTTCATTGGTTTGGTTGGTCAGGAAATAGATTTCCCCCTCTTTTGTGGCTCGGTGTCCGTAATGAATCGAATTATCTTCGGGCAGTTTACAATCAGGAATGCAGTTGATTAATGCGAATGCTTGTTTCATATCCAAACCACTCATAATCATTCCTTTCCCAACTTTGCGTGATTTCACGTTCAAGCCATCCATATTTCCCCACAAATCTTTCGCTATTGACTGAACTTGTTGGTCTGCAATTGGTTGATTTTGCAAACTTGGTGAACGCAAGGGTGCAGGTCCTAAAACGATTGCTCCATCATTTACCAATTGATTGATTTTTGCCAACAATTCAGGGCGCATTGTTTCCAATTTTGGTAGTACTAATATTCGATATTGCGTACCATGAGGCAACGTTATTAATCCATCTTTTACGGTCATGTATTTTTCAATCACCTCGGCATTCATATAGTCAAACTGATAACCTATTGGTAACGCAGGGTCAGTGATACCTGTCATTTTTGGTACATCTTCGCCAATAAAATAAGCTACATCCGCGATGTTTAAACCCTGTTGAAGCATATAATTGGTACGTTTCAGGTATTGCGTAAATACATCCAATTGCGAAAACCAGGTATTTTTGCGATTAAACTCGTTTCCAAAACCTGCATTTATGCCCGGATTTTTATCCTCGTAAGGTTGAGAAATATACACATGAAGCAGGGTGTTATTTATACCTTCTGCAAAAAACTTATCGCCTCTTTGTTTCAAATCAGCTAG
>CAIWIS010000246.1 GCA_903912795.1 uncultured Bacteroidales bacterium | reverse complement strand
TAGTTGCATTGCCAACACTTGTTGCAACGCCTTGAGCACGGAATAGCAAGCTAAAACGGTTAGTATTGTTGCTTGTTGCATCCGAAGTGAATGAATAACTGCTTCCATCGCTCAAGTCGGTTAAAACCGGTTGATTGATATCTAGATAGTCTTTCAAAATTACTTTCGTGCCCGCATCAAAATTACTTATTTGAGATGCTTTGATACTGAATGTGCCTGCTGAACCTGTAGTAAATCCAATTGGCATTTCGGTATCGTAGGATATGCTGCCTAAACCATTTATAGCAAGTTGTTTTCCTTCGACAAGGGTGAAAATTTCAGGAATATTTTTGTTTCCATTGGTCATTTTCCCAGAATCGTAGGTATCCAAACCACTTGTAGCCTGTGCTGTAAACATTACGATGGCTTCGTCATTATTAGTACCATTTGATACCTTTAATCCTAAAAGACTGTATGTCGCTTGTTTCGCAGCAGGTGCTTTTAATGAAGTAGTTGGTGTAGTTGGATAACCTGTCATCTCTACATCCGTTTTTGCATGTGAACGATTGGCATTACTCAAGGTAATAGATTGATTATCGGCTGTAGCTCTTACCCAGAATGCTTGCATTGGAGGAATATAACCCGTAACACGACCTGTTCCGCTGGCATCAGTACCAACGCCAGATGCGGCATTTACTGTTTCGGCATAATAGGTACCATTTGTAGCACGTGTCTTGTACCAAACTGTAGCTTCTAAGTTAGCATTGGCATTAATTGCTGGCAATACATTAATATACGATGGATATGGATTACCAATCAGGTTAAAACCATGTTTTGGATTAGCAGCAGTATAAGTCAAACCGCTGATAGTCTGATTGCCTGTATTTAATCCTGTACCTGTAAAACTTAAGGTAGAAGTAGCATCACTTGGGCGTACGATATAGCCAGTTTTAACAGCCATTGAACCTGAGCTAACTGTATTCCAAACTGCTCCCGCTGCATAACTACCATCAACTCCTAATTCCTGACGAGAATCATTTTCGGGGTATGAATAGAATGCAAGTGTACCACCATTAGCAGGTAATGCAGATGCTCCCGATACTGGAGAACTCATATACCAGTTACGGGCAGTGGCAGAGCTTAAGTATTGCTTCACAACAGCATTGGTAATGGTTGAATTGCTATTGTCGATAAATGTACCTGTACCAGTTTCATTACTATTGATGGTTAGATTGGTTGCAGTAAGTGTGGTTGAGTTGGTTACTTGAGCCCCAGGTGAAAGGGTTAAATCATCAACTGAAATTGAACCCGCATTTAATGTGTAGTTAGCACCATTGTTTACCGTAAGTGTTCCAACATGTCCAGTAGTTCCAAGCAATTCGTTACCTGCAGTTGAAGTTGTACCGCCAATATTTACATTTATTGCTCCGGTGAACACGGGTGCTGCAGAAAGTAAGCCACTTGTACGATTGATTGCTCCATCAGTGTCTATAGTGATATTGTTGGTAGTGTTGTTGACTGTTCCTGCTGTAAGTGATAATGTACCAACAGTTAGAGGGAAACCTAAAACAAATGTACCTGTTGTATTAACGTCCAAATGATTTATTGTTGTACTAGGCTTAAAAATTCTACCCGGAGTTGACAAAACAGTTGCACTTGCTGATAAAATGATAATTTTCGACCCTGCAGCACTAGCATTAATGACACCACCTCCTGCTGTACTTTGAAAAGTGCTTGAGCCTCCTGCCATTAAGCTAAAAGTTACATTCTCACCCAATATCAGTTCCTGATTATTCAAACTTGTGGCAGGAAAGACTAAACGTACCGACTTAACATCATTTCCAAGGGTAATAAAACCTTTTTCAACCTGAATATAGCCCAAAGATGTTGAATTATTATTGAAATAAACTGTTAGAGCCGAAGTAGTATTAAATGCAAAATTAGAAACACCATTCCCCTGGAAATAATTGGCTGCCGAATTTCCAGTCAATGTAAAAGCACCTCCATTGCCCATGGTAAATCTGTAACCAGTACTGCCAGGAGGAGTATGTTTGATAGTTGGATTTGTTCCAGCGAAAGTCAGCGATGAGTTAACAGTTACTGCATTTACAAAAGTTGGTTGACTGCTCGTGTTGGTCATACTATTGGTGGTGATAGAATATGCCCCTGCAAACGTTACATTACTACTTGTAAATGTAATATCAGCAGCAGTTACATTATCTGTAAGGGTTACGGTTGGGTTTTCATTTCCTGTAAAATTATCAAAAACTACATTATCGCCATAAGCAGGAATACCCGGAGTTAATAAATCACCTGTTGAAGTACCCCAGCTGGCAGCATTTAACCAGTTACCAGCTGCACCACCTACCCAGTAGCGGGTAACGGGGGCTTCAGGAGTTATCGATGCTGTAGTTGAACCTGCACCTTCTACAACACTGCCACCTGCTTCAATTGTAATGCTGTTGGTTGTATTATTTATTGTGCCTGCAGTTTTTGTCAATGTACGAACAGTTAGAGGGAAACCTAAAACTAATGTATTTCCACTTGAATTCATTTCCAAATGGTTGATTGTTGTATTTGCTTTAAATACTCTACCAGTTGTATTTAATACATTTGTATTTGGACTCGTGGCAGGAGTTTGAGTAATCAAAACTTTTGAACCAGAAGCACTTGCATTAATTGTTCCACCACCTGCTAATTCAGTATAACCACTTGAAGCACCACCACTAAGTGTAAGAGTTACATTAGGTGCTACTATTAACTCCTGATTATTCAAATTTGCAGCAGGAAAGTTTAGTCGAGGGAGTGATAAATTATTCCCAAGGGTAATTAACCCTTTATAAACATAAATACCAGATATTGTAATACCCGATTTAAAAAACACTGTAAGAGCAGATGTTGTATTATACCTAAAACT